>NZ_BSPB01000020.1:0-72102 GCF_030160815.1 Hydrogenophaga electricum
TTGTCTTCGAGGTAGGCGATCCAGCTCGGCGACGGGAAGCGCGCCAGCGGCACGCGGTGGTGGGTGGGCACCAGGCCGAAGCGGCTTTCGACCCAGCCCTTGAGCACGGCGCCGGCCTGGCTGCCGGTGTCGATGCCCCAGCCCTGCAGCAGCCGGCGCCAGCTGCTGCGCCAGCGGCGGCGTTCGGCCGCGCCGAGCGTGGCGGCCTCGGCGGGGGCCGGGGCACGCAGGCCGAAGGCGATGTCCAGGTAGTGCACGAAAACCTCGGCGGCGGCGGGCAGGTCGGGTGAACGCTCCATCAGCTGGAACAGGCCGGGGTGGGTTTCGCGCACCCCGGCGATGGCCAGGGCCACGGGGTGCGCGTTGAACGCGGCGCTGGCCAGCACCGGCGCCGGCACGCCCACCAGGTTGGTGGTGTACCAGCGGTGGGGCTGGGCCTGTTCCGCGTCCATGACCACCGGCGGGTCACTCAGACGGGGCGGTTCTCGTTCGGGTTGCGCACTGGGCCCATGAGCTGCAGGCCCTCTTCGTAGGTGATGGTGTCGAAGGTGACGTCGAACTTCAGCGCGGCGTTGGCAACGGCGTCGAGCTTGCCGGCAGTGTCCTTCTTCTTGAGCTCGGCCTTTTCCAGGTAGAGCAGTTCCAGCATCTCGTTGTAGACCGTGTTTTCCAGGATGGGCAGCACGTAGAACATCGCGCCCTTGTAGGGCACCTGGTACTTCTTGCTCAGGTCGATGTTGTCGCAGTAGAGGAAGTATTTGCCGCCGGCGCTGAGCGTGTCGCCCAGGGCTTCGGCCACGTCCTTGAGCGATTCGAAGGACAGCAGCCAGCCGCAGAAGAACGGGAGCTTGTCGTCGCCGCGCGTGGCGATGGCCATCACCTGGTCGCAGGTGAGTTCGGGCGGGCGGGCCTCGTCGGCGAGCTTGGCGGCAAAGCGCAGCGCGAGTTCGCCCCGGAAGCCGAAGCGGCCGGCCACGTGGGTCGGGGCCTTGAGCACGGGGTTGAGCAGACGGCCTTCGGCTTCGAGGCGGGCGAAAGCGGTTTCATCGATCTCATTGAGCACGGTCGAGTCGGTCATGGCGGTTCCTGAGCGGGGTTGAGGGCGGCCGGATGGCCGGTGTCCTGGAAGCGCCTGTCTGCAATGAACGTACCACCCGCCCGCTGCGCCCGCAGGGGCTGCAAACCCGACACAAACGGCGCCGGCCCCGTGCCGTTTGCGACGCAGGGCGCGGGCTTTGTCGGATTCGGAACAAAGCCCGCGTGTGGCTGGCCCTGCAGTGCGGAGAGCCTTGATTTCACTGGGAAATCGGCAGGAATGGCCCTGTGAAGAAGGGCCGCGGACGTGGGCGAAAAGCATGGCACGGAAGCTGCGATGGACGGGCTGCGCGGACACAAGTCCGGCCGATGCGTGATCCGATAAGAAGACCTATAGGCACGTCAGGCTGACCTGGTCGCGGAGTTTCGCAACCTTGGTTTCAACCCTTCCTTTCTTGGAGTACTGACATGGCTAAGCTTCGTCAAATCGCCTTCTACGGCAAAGGTGGCATCGGCAAATCCACCACCTCGCAAAACACCCTGGCCGCCCTCGCCGAAATGGGCCAGAAGATCCTCATCGTCGGCTGCGACCCCAAAGCCGACTCGACCCGCCTGATCCTGCACGCCAAGGCGCAGGACACCATCCTCTCGCTGGCCGCTGAAGCCGGTTCGGTAGAGGATCTGGAGCTGGAAGACGTGATGAAGATCGGCTACCGCGACATCCGTTGCGTGGAATCCGGTGGCCCGGAACCGGGCGTGGGCTGCGCCGGCCGCGGCGTGATCACCTCGATCAATTTCCTGGAAGAAAACGGCGCCTACGAAGGCGTGGACTACGTGTCCTACGACGTGCTGGGTGACGTGGTGTGCGGCGGCTTCGCCATGCCCATCCGCGAAAACAAGGCGCAGGAAATCTACATCGTGATGTCCGGCGAGATGATGGCCATGTACGCCGCCAACAACATCTCCAAGGGCATCCTGAAGTACGCCAACAGCGGTGGCGTGCGTCTGGGCGGCCTGGTCTGCAACGAGCGCCAGACCGACAAGGAATACGAACTGGCCGATTCCCTGGCCGGCATGCTGGGCAGCCGCCTGATCCACTTCGTGCCGCGCGACAACATCGTGCAGCACGCCGAACTGCGCCGCATGACCGTTCTGGAGTACGCGCCGGAATCCAAGCAGGCCCAGGAGTACCGCACCCTGGCCCAGAAGGTCCACGGCAACGCCGGCAACGGCACCATCCCCACCCCCATCACCATGGACCAGCTGGAAGACCTGCTGATGGAGCACGGGATCATGAAGACCATCGACGAGTCGCAGGTCGGCAAGACCGCCGCCGAACTGGCCGCTGCCTGAGTTTTCCGAGCGCCGCGCCCGCCGAACCCACAGGCCGGTGCGGCGCGGCCCCAGACCCCACCATCCAATGGAGTGACCCATGACCGCCACCGTTGAAGAGCGCAAGGCCGCCAACAAGGCCCTGATCGAAGAAGTGCTCAAGGCCTATCCCGAGAAGATGGCCAAGCGCCGAGCCAAGCACCTGAACCTCTACGAAGAGGGCAAGCCCGATTGCGGCGTGAAGTCCAACATCAAGTCGCTGCCCGGCGTGATGACCATCCGCGGCTGCGCCTACGCCGGCTCCAAGGGCGTGGTCTGGGGCCCGATCAAGGACATGGTGCACATCTCGCACGGCCCGGTGGGCTGCGGCCAGTACAGCTGGGCGGCGCGCCGCAATTACTACATCGGCCAGACCGGGGTGGACTCCTTCGTGACGATGCAGTTCACCTCCGACTTCCAGGAAAAAGACATCGTCTTCGGCGGCGACAAGAAGCTGGACAAGATCATCGACGAGATCCAGGAACTGTTCCCGCTGAACAAGGGCATCTCGATCCAGTCGGAGTGCCCGATCGGCCTGATCGGCGACGACATCGAAGCGGTGTCGAAGAAGAAGAGCAAGGAGTACGAAGGCAAGACCATCGTGCCCGTGCGCTGCGAAGGCTTCCGCGGCGTCAGCCAGTCGCTGGGCCACCACCTGGCCAACGACGCGATCCGCGACTGGGTGTTCGACAAGACCGACCCGAACAAGCGCCCCGACTTCGTTTCCACCCCGTACGACGTGGCCATCATCGGCGACTACAACATCGGCGGCGACGCCTGGTCCAGCCGCATCCTGCTCGAAGAAATGGGCCTGCGCGTGATCGCGCAATGGTCCGGCGACGGCACCATCGCCGAGCTGGAGAACACGCCCAAGGCCAAGCTCAACGTGCTGCACTGCTACCGCTCGATGAACTACATCAGCCGGCACATGGAAGAGAAGTACGGCATTCCCTGGTGCGAGTACAACTTCTTCGGCCCGACCCAGATCGAGAAGAGCCTGCGCGAAATCGCCAGCCATTTCGACGACGCCATCAAGGCCAAGACCGAAGCCGTGATCGCCAAGTACAAGCCGCTGATGCAGGCCGTCATCGACAAGTACAAGCCCCGCCTGCAAGGCAAGAAGGTGATGCTGTACGTGGGCGGCCTTCGTCCGCGCCACGTGATCGGCGCCTACGAAGACCTGGGCATGGAAGTGGTCGGCACCGGCTACGAGTTCGGTCACAACGACGACTACCAGCGCACCACGCACTACATCAAGGACTCGACGCTGATCTACGACGACGTGACCGGCTACGAGTTCGAGCACTTCGTCGACAAGGTCAAGCCCGACCTGATCGGCTCGGGCATCAAGGAAAAGTACGTGTTCCAGAAGATGGGCGTGCCCTTCCGCCAGATGCACAGCTGGGACTACAGCGGCCCCTACCACGGCTACGACGGCTTCGCCATCTTCGCCCGTGACATGGACATGGCGATCAGCTCGCCGATCTGGAGCCTGACCAAGGCGCCCTGGAAGAACTGACACCCCACCGTTTTCAAGGAGAGCGTCATGCCCCAATCCGCCGACAAGATCCTCGACCACGAACTGCTGTTCCGTGAGCCCGAGTACCAGGAACTGTTCAAGAACAAGAAGGAGCAGTTCGAATACAACCACAGCGACGAAAAGGTCGGTCAGGTCATCGAATGGACCAAGACCGAGGACTACAAGGCCAAGAACTTCGCCCGCGAAGCGCTGACCGTCAACCCGGCCAAGGCCTGCCAGCCGCTGGGCGCCGTCTACGTCGCCAACGGCTTCCACAAGACCCTGAGCTTCGTGCACGGTTCGCAGGGTTGCGTGGCCTACTACCGCTCGCACTTCTCGCGCCACTTCAAGGAGCCGACGTCCTGCGTGTCCTCGTCCATGACGGAAGACGCAGCCGTGTTCGGCGGCTTGAACAACATGGTCGACGGCCTGGCCAACGCCTACAACCTGTACAAGCCCGACATGATCGCGGTCAGCACCACCTGCATGGCCGAGGTGATCGGTGACGACCTGAACGCCTTCATCAAGACGTCCAAGGAAAAGGGCTCGGTCCCCGCCGAGTTCGACGTGCCGTTCGCCCACACCCCGGCTTTCGTCGGCAGCCACATCACCGGCTACGACAACGCGCTGGTGGGCGTGCTGCAGCATTTCTGGGACGGCAAGGCCGGCACCACCGAGGCGCTGACCCGCGTGCCCGACGACAGCATCAACTTCATCGCCGGCTTCGATGGTTTTGTCGTCGGCAACATGAAGGAAATCCGCCGCATCTTCGACCTGTTCGGCGTCAAGGTGAACGTGCTGTGCGACCCGTCGGGCTCGTGGAGCACGCCCACCGACGGTGAGTTCCGCATGTACGAAGGCGGCACGACCAAGGAAGAGGTGATCGCTGGCCTGCACGCCAAGGCGACCATCGTGTTCCAGGAATACTGCTGCGAGAAGACCAGCAAGTACCTGGTTGAAAAAGGCCAGGAAGTGGTGGCGCTCAATGCCCCGGTGGGCGTGGCCGGCACCGATGCGTTCGTGATGGCCATCAGCCGCCTGACCGGCAAGCCGGTGCCGGCCGAACTGGAGCGCGAGCGCGGTCTGCTGGTGGACGCCATGGCCGACAGCCAGGCCCACCTGCACGGCAAGCGCTACGCCCTGTACGGCGATCCGGACCAGATGCTGGGCTACACGCAGTTCCTGCTGGAGCTGGGCGCCGAGCCGGCCCACGTGCTGGCCACCAATGGCAACGACGCCTGGGCTGCCAAGGTGCAGGCGGTGTTCGACAGCTCGCCCTACGGTGCCGGCTGCAAGGTTTACCCCAAGCGCGACCTGTGGCACCTGCGGTCGCTGCTGTTCACGGAACCGGTGGACTTCCTGATCGGCAACACCTACGGCAAGTACCTGGAGCGCGATACCGGCACGCCGCTGGTGCGCCTGGTGTTCCCGATCTTCGACCGCCACCACTACCACCGCTTCCCGACCTGGGGCTACGAAGGCGGCATGCGCCTGCTGGTCAACCTGCTCGACGAGTTCTTCGAAACCCTGGACGCGAACACCATCGTCACGGGCAAGACCGACTACTCGTACGACATCATTCGTTGAATGTGTCCCCCCGCGCCGCGCTGCGCGCGTCACCCCCCCAGGGGGCGATGCGTGTGGCCCGGCGGATCCGGTTCCCCCGCATCCTTGCCTTGTCAATGCCTTGTTGCCTGGAGATGGTCATGGACGTCGCTCACGAAGCAGAGGATCCGATCTCGACAGCCATGCCTTGGTACGTGCGGCTGTGGCGCTGGATGTGCAACGGGCGTGATGAGATCAACTGGGAGTTCGACACATGGACACCACCCTGGTGAAACACACGCGGGACGGTCGCGCGGTCGAGGTGACCGGCGGCTGGATCTGTCTGGCCGGTGCGCCCGAGGCCGACCGGCTGGTGCCGGTGACCGAGCACCCCAACCGGCAGGCGATCCTGGCGGCGGTGCCGGACGCCACGCACATGGCGGGCCGCCTGCCGCTGACCTCTGCCGAGGCGTCGGTGGCGCGGGCGGCGCTGATGGCCGCGCAAGCGGCCTTCGACGCCAGCCCGGCGGGCATCGCCCAGCGCCTGCGCCAGGCGCTGTGGGACAAGGTAGCTGCCGAGGGGGTGGAATGAACGGGCGCGGTCTGGAGCGGGCGCCGTGATCCATGTCGTGTCCATCGGGCCGGCGCAAGACCACGCCACGGCCTGGTTCGCCTACGACGACGCCGACTTTGCGCGCAAGGTGGCCGCCACCGACCCGCTGGCCGCGTGGGAAATCCACGATGTCGCGACGGTGGCCGAGCTGCTGGCCGATCAGGGGCACGACACGGTGGACGCCGCCGCGCAGGCCGCCTGTCCGGCCCTGTGCGCACTGGGTGCGCGCTACGGCTGGGAACACCCGCTGTACCGCGCCGACCACCTGCTGGGCCGGGGCGTGCTCAGCGAGGAACCGGTCAGCGTGCGCTCCGCGTTCGAAGCGGCGCTGCAGGCCCGGCCGGGCACGCACCGCCTCTACGGGACGGACACCGAAGCGGTGGGCGCGTTTGAAGGGGCCGACCCCTGGCTGTGTGCCCCCGCGCACTGGCGCGCCCGGCATGCGCTGCACCAGCAACTGCTGGCGCTGGACGTGCTGGCCGACAACCTGTGACGGGACGGCGCCCATGCTTCACCGCCTGCAAAGCGACATCCTGATCCACAGCGGCCAGGCCATCGAGACGCTGCTGCAGCCGATGCAGGCCGAGCACGAACTGTTCGACAGCACGGCCACGCTCAACGCGGTTGAAGCCCACCTGCTGGTGATGGCGCAGACCCTGGCGCACCTGGCGCCGCCGCTGGTGTTGCGCCTGGACCGCATCGACTGGCAGGGCTGGGGGCGTTTGCAGCGGCTGCTGGAAAGCGACGACCCCACCCGGCAGGAAGCCGTCTGGTACGGCGTGCGTGCCCTGGTGCCCGCCACGCTGGCGCTGGTGGCCGACCTGCGGCGGCGCGAGCCGGGCTGGTTCGGCCTGCATGTCTGAAGGTGCCCCGCCGTGGACCGTGTCGGCGGGCCGATGCGGGCCCGCGGGGTTGGCATTTTTTCTTCTCCACGAGGAACCTCATGGAATCCGTTGAAGCCTTTCTGGCGCACGCCATCCGCATCGAACAGGAGGCGGCGCTGCGCTTCGGCCAATTGGCCGATGCCATGACCACCCAGGGCAACCGCGAGGTGGGACGCCTGTTCCGGCAACTGGCGAACTATTCCTTGCTGCACCTGGCCGACGCGCGCGAGCGTGCCGGTTACCGCGAACTGCCGCCGCTGCGTCCCGAGGACTACACCTGGCCCGACATCGAGAGCCCCGAGGCCGCAGCGATCTGGGCGGCCGACCCGATGCTGGGGCGCGAGCAGGCGCTGCAGGTGGCACTGGCCGCCGAACAGAGTGGGCTGGATTACTACAGCGATGTCATGCAGCAGACCGTCGACCTCGAGCTGCGGGCGCTGGCCCAGGAGTTCGCCGACGAAGAGGCGGGGCACGTGGCCGAACTCCAGCGCTGGATTGCCCTGCACCAGGCGGGCCAACCTCTGCCCACGGATGTTTAGCAACAAGCGCCAAAGCGCTGAACACGCCGCGCACGCCGCGCACGCTGCGCATTTCACCCCGTCACGCCCGCGAAAGCGGGCGTCCACCGTTGGCGGTGGCGCAGATCGCTGGTCGAGCGGCTGAACCGGCTGGGGGCCGACGCCGGGTCCTTTCGCCTTGTCGCAAACCATCCGTCGGGATTGCTTCAAAACCTTCACAGAACCACCGCCAAACAGCCTGAAAACTGCCCAATGAACCTGGCATCAAACCTGCAAAGAGCCCCTCAACCCACGTTGACAGGAGCGCGCCATGTCGGTTTCCCTCAAAGCCAAAATCGCTGAAGTGTTCGAGGAGCCTGGGTGCGACATCAACCAGGGCAAGAGCGAGAAGGAACGCAAGAAGGGCTGCACCAAGCAGCTTTCGCCCGGCGCGGCCGCGGGCGGGTGTGCGTTTGACGGCGCCAAGATCGCGCTGCAGCCGGTGGCCGACGTGGCCCACCTGGTGCACGGGCCGATTGCCTGCGAGGGCAACAGCTGGGACAACCGCCACAGCGCGTCCTCGCATTCGCAGATCTACCGCACCGGCTTCACCACCGACATCAACGAGCTCGACGTGATCTACGGCGGCGAGAAGCGGTTGTTCAAGTCGATCCGCGAAATCATCGAGAAATACGACCCGCCGGCGGTTTTTGTCTACCAGACCTGTGTGACCGCGCTGACCGGCGACGACATCGAGGCAGTGTGCAAGCGCGCGGCCGAGAAGTTCGGTAAGCCGGTGATACCGGTCAACGCGCCGGGCTTCGCCGGCCCCAAGAACCTGGGCAACAAGCTGGGCGCCGAGGCCATCCTCGACCACGTCATCGGCACCCGCGAACCCGCGTTCACGACGCCGTACGACATCAACATCATCGGCGAGTACAACCTGGTCGGCGAGCTCTGGCAGGTCAAGCCGCTGCTGGATGCGCTGGGCATCCGCATCCTCTCGTGCATCAGCGGCGACGGCAAGTACAACGAGATCGCTTCGGCCCACCGCGCCAGGGTGAACATGATGGTCTGCAGCAAGTCGATGATCAACATCGCGACCAAGATGCAGCAGCGCTACGGCATCCCGTATTTCGAGGGTTCGTTCTACGGCATCAGCGACATGAGCGAGACGCTGCGCCAGATCGCGAAGCTGCTGGTGCAGCAGGGGGCCGACGCCGAACTGCTGGACCGCACCGAACGCCTGATCGAGGTGGAAGAGGCGCGGGCTTACAAGCGCATCGCCGAATACAAGGCGCGCCTGGCCGGCAAGCGCGTGCTGCTGATCACCGGCGGCGTGAAGTCCTGGTCGGTGGTGGCGGCGCTGCAGGAAGGTGGCATGGAGATCGTTGGCACCAGCGTCAAGAAGAGCACCAAGGAAGACAAGGAAAAGCTCAAGGAGATCATGGGCGAAGGCGCCGACGCCCACATGATCGACGACATGACGCCGCGCGAGATGTACGCCATGCTCAAGGACGCACGCGCCGACATCATGCTCAGCGGCGGCCGCTCGCAGTTCGTCGCGCTCAAGGCGCGCATGCCCTGGCTGGACATCAACCAGGAGCGTTATTACGCCTACGCCGGCTACGAGGGCATGGTCGAGCTGGTGCACCAGATCGATCGCACGCTGGCCAACCCGGTCTGGCAGCGCGTGCGCATCGCCGCGCCCTGGGGCGACGACGGTGAGACCCTGGGGGCCGTGGCGCCGACCGCATCGACGGCGCACCTGGCGTCCGTGGCAGCCAAAGCCATGGGTCTCGAACCCGAAGAAGTCCCGGTCTGAACGGAGCGCGCCATGGCACACGTCGTCGAATCCAAGAAAGCCTGCACGGTCAACCCGCTCAAGATGAGCCAGCCGCTGGGTGCGAGCATGGCCTTCCTCGGGCTGGATGCCTGCATGCCGGTCATGCACGGCTCGCAGGGCTGCACGTCCTTCGGTCTGGTGCTGCTGGTGCGGCACTTCAAGGAAGCCATCCCGCTGCAGACCACGGCCATGAACGAGGTGACCACCATCCTCGGCGGTTACGAGAACATCGAGGCCGCGCTGCTCAACATCCGCAAGCGCGCGGCGCCCAAGCTGATCGCGATCTGCTCCACCGGCCTGACCGAGACCAAGGGCGACGACGTGAACGGCTTCCTGGCGCTGGCACGGCAGAAGCACCCGGAGCTGGCCGATACCGAAATCATTTACGTGTCGACGCCCGACTACGTGGGCGCGTTCGAGGATGGTTTCAAACACGCCATCACCGGTGTCGTGAAGTCGCTGGTGAAGCCACTGCCGCTGGTGCAGGATCAGGTCACGCTGCTACCGGGTAGCCACCTGTCGCCGGGCGACATCGACGAACTGCGCGAGATCATCGAAGCCTTCGGTCTCAAGGCCATCGTGCTGCCCGACCTGTCGGGTTCGTTGGATGGCCACATCCCGCCCGACTGGCGCGGCACCACGCTGGGTGGCACCTCGCTGGACGACATCCGCGCGGCCGGCGCCTCGTCCTGGACCATCGGTGTCGGTGAACAGACCCGCGAAGGCGCCGAGGCGCTGCAGGCCATCAGCGGCGCGCCGTTTCAGATCTTCGAGCGCCTGACCGGCATCGAGGCCAACGACCGTTTTCTGATGCGCCTGTCGCAACACAGCGGCCGTCCGGTGCCGGCCAAATACCGCCGCCAGCGCAGCCAGTTGCTGGACGCCATGCTCGACGGCCACTTCTACACCGGGGGCATGACGGTGGCCATCGGCGCCGAGCCCGACCTGCTGCTGGCCATCGGCGCGCTGCTGCACGAGATGGGCGCCGAACTGCGCTGCTGTATCAGCACCACGCAGTCGGCGTCGCACGCGCTGTTGCCAGCCGAGACCGTGCTGCTGGGCGATCTGGAAGACCTGGAACAGGGCGCGAAGGACTGCGACCTGATCGTCACCCACGCGCACGGGCGCCAGGCCGCGCAGCGATTGAACAAGCCGCTGCTGCGCATGGGCTTCCCGGTGTTCGACCGCGTGGGCAATGCGCACCGTGTGCAGGTGGGCTACCGCGGCACCATGGCCCTGATCTTCGAGATCGCCAACCTGATGATCGAACAGATCCCGCACCACCACGCGGACGACTGGCCGCTCACGCCCGAGGCGCGCCGCGCTGCCCTGGCCCGCACGGCCGCGCCCCAGTCCATGCCCCCCAGCCCGCTGGCCGAGGCCAGTGCCTAGCACATGGACCAGCCCTTGCGCCGCTCCGCGTCATGGGGCCGCATCGGGTGGTCCGGCGAAGCCGGCTCCGTTGCAGCCCTGGACCCTGCCCGTGACCCTGACTCACCAAGGAGAACCCCATGAAGATCGCCTTCGCCACCCAGGACCAGGAGCGCGTGGACGCGCACTTCGGCTGGGCCAAGCACATCCTGGTCTACGACATGACCGGGGGCCAGCACCGGTTCGTCGAACGTTTCGACTTCGGCGACACGCTGCAGGAAGACGGTGACGAGGACAAGCTCGCGCCCAAGCTGGCCGCCATCCACGACTGCGCCATCGTCTACGTGGCGGCCATCGGCGGCTCGGCTGCGGCGCGCGTGGTCGCCAGCAAGATCCACCCCATCAAGGTGGCACAGCCCGAACCCATTGCCGAGATCCTGGACAAGCTCCAGGGGGTGCTGCAAGGCACCCCACCGCCCTGGCTGCGCAAGGCGCTGATGCGCGATGCCGCACCGGCCCACGATTTTGAAGACGAGGAACTGAGCCATGGCTGAAACCCTGGAAACCCCGCCCGAGGCCGACAGCGACGCGGTCTGGCTGGCCACGCCGTTCGTGCAGCAACTGATCAAGCAGATGCGCGCCCAGGACAGCCACGGCCACTGGGACGGCAAGAGCGATCTGCAACTGCTCAAGCCCTTCATCCTCACACCCGAGGAGCGGCGCGCGATTCCCCTGCTGGGCGACCCCGACCCCGAAACGCTGTGGCACCTGGAAATCTTCTACAACGCCATCGCCGTGGCGATCGAGCGCGAGACCGGGCAGATGGTCTCGCCCATGATGAAGATGCACCACGAGGGCTTTGGCCGCATGGTGCTGCTGGCCGGTCGGCTGGTGGTGGTGAACAAGCAGTTGCGCGACGTGCACCGCTTCGGCTTTCCGTCGCTGGCCAAGCTGGCCGAGGCGGGGGGCAAGTTCCTCGACGAGGCGGTTGCGATGATCCGTACCTACCCCGACGTCGCGCAATACGGGGCCTGATCGCGGCGCCCCAACGGAGAACCCCATGAGCGAAACCGCCGACGAAATCAAGCAACGCCTGAAGAAGCTCAACGCCCAGGCGACGCAGGCCAAGATGGACCTGCACGACCTGTCCGAAGAGCTGCCGACGGGCTGGGAAAACATCCTGGCGGTGGCGCAGCGCTGCCACGACGCCCACGCGGCGCTGATGGCCGCCCGCCAGGCAGCCGCCGCCAAGGAGTCTGTCTCATGAACGCCTTTTCCGTCACCTTGCCCAGCGGCGCCACCTGGACGCCGACCTTCGTGGCCGCACTCGACGAAACCAAGTGCATCGGCTGCGGCCGCTGCTTCAAGGTCTGCCCGCGCGGTGTGCTCGAACTCGTGGGCCTGACCGAAGACGGCGAGCGCATCGGGATTGATGAGGACGACGACGATGACGACGAGTACGAGCGCAAGGTCATGACCATCGCCCACCAGGCACTGTGCATCGGCTGTACCGCGTGCTCGCGCATCTGCCCGAAGAAGTGCTACACGCACGCACCGGCCCAGGCCTGAGAGGGCGCACCATGAGCCTCACCACCCGCACCGCGTCGGCCTGGCCCAGCCTGAACTGGGGCTTCCTGGAAAGCCGCATGCGGTCGCGCCAGGACGAGATCGACGACGTGGTCGCGCTGCTGCTGACGCATGCCGACTGGGGCGCCGGCCGCAAGGCCGACGTTTACCACGTGGCCTGGTTGCTGGCCTGCGCCTGCCTGGGCGACCGCCACCTCTGGCAGGACATGGGCCTGCCTTCGCGCGACGCGCTCTCGGCACTGATCGCGCACTGGTTCCCCTCGCTCAAGGCGTTGAACGCCAGCGACATGAAGTGGAAGAAGTTCCTCTACCGGCAGCTGTGCCTCCGCGAGCAGGTGCTGATCTGCAAGTCGCCCAGCTGTGCCGACTGCGGGGACCACGCGCAGTGCTTCGGCCCGGAGGACGCCGCGGTCCACTGAGCGGCGCGGCGCTCAGCGCTGTGGCATGTCCTTCGCACCGTAGCCCAGGCTCACGGTGGCGTCGGCCGGGATCGGCGGCAGGCTCGCGTCCCAGGCTTCCCAGCGGGTGCGCATGGCGGCCAGGCGCTGCGGCTCCAGCGGCGCGCGGTTGGCGCGCTCGCGCGGATCGGCCGCGATGTTGAACAGGTACTCGTGGCCGTCCACCATCAGGTACTTCCAGTCGCCTTCGCGCAGCGCGCGCTGGCCGCGGTGGTTCATGCGCCAGGCCATGGGCCGATCGAAGCGGTGCGCCGGATCGCGCAGCAGCGCTGCCAGCGACACGCCGTCCAGCGGGTAGTCGGGGTGCGGCTGGCCACCGCCGACGTCGAGCAGGGTGGCCGACCAGTCCATGGTCAGGGCGTGCTGACCGCTGACCGCGCCGGCCGGAATCACGGCCGGCCAGTGCGCGATCCAGGGCACGCGGATGCCGCCTTCGGTCAGGTCCATCTTGCCGCCCACCAGCGGCCAGTTGTCGGAAAAACGCTCGCCGCCGTTGTCGCTGGTGAAGACGATCAGCGTGTCGTCCAGCAGGCCCTCTTCGCGCAGCGCCGCCACCAGCCAGCCGATGCCTTCGTCCATGTGGTGGATCATGCGGCGGTAGCTTTCCACGTTGCCGCCGTGCAGGTGGAACAGGTTCTTCGCCACCTCCGGTGCCACATGCGCATCGTCGCGCGTTTCCCAGGGCCAGTGTGGCGCCGTGTAGTGCAGGCTGAGGAAAAACGGCGTGCCGCTGCGCGCTTCGGCGGCGCGCGCCTTCACATGCTCCACCGCCTTGTTCGAGAACACGTCGGTCAGGTAGCCGACCTCCTGGTGGCTCTCGTCGTTGAGGTAGAGGTCGTGATCGCCGCTGGACGAACAGTGGGTGAAGTAGTCCACGCCGCCGGCCAGGATGCCGAAGAACTCTTCGTAGCCCGAGCGCAGCGGACCGAAGTGCGGTGGGTAGCCCAGGTGCCATTTGCCGATCAGGGCGGTGCGGTAGCCCGCTTCTTTCAGCAGCGAGGGCAGGGTCGGGATCTCGGGCGGCAGGCCCAGCGTGGCGCTGCCTTTGCTGCGGCTGTTGATGGGTTCTTCCAGCGCGCCGCGCAGGCGGTACTGCCAGCGCATGGTGGCCATGGCAAAGCGCGTGGGCGAGCACACGGGCGAGTTGCTGTAGCCCTCGGTCAGGCGCAGGCCGCCGGCAGCAAGCGCGTCGATGTTCGGCGACACGGCGCCGAAGCCGGCTTCGCGGCCGCCGTAGCAGCCCAGGTCGGCGTAGCCGAGGTCGTCGCTGACGATGTAGATGATGTTGGGGCGTTGGGGCATGTCAGTCCAGTTGCACGCCGGTGGCCTTGATCGGGCCTTCCCAGCGCTGGAGGTCGGTGGCCTGGGCGGTGGCGAGTTCGGCCGGCGTGGAGCCCACCGGTTCGTAGCCCTGCTCGATCAGGCGGTTGCGCAGCGCGGGGTTGCGGACGGCCTTGGCCACGGCGCTGCTGATCATGTCGCGCACTTCGGGTTTGAGCCCGGCCGGGCCGTACATGGCGAACCACGCGGTGGCGACCATGTCCACCCCTTGTTCCTTCAGCGTCGGCACCTCGGGCACCTGCGGGTCCCGCTGCGGGCCGGTCACGCCGATGATGCGCACCTTGCCGGCGCGGTGCAGTTCGGCGGTTTCGGTCACGACGTCGAACTTGTAGTCGATGTGGCCCCCCAGCAGCGCCGTGTTGGCCGGGCCGCCGCCCTGGAAGGGCACGTGCGTCAACTCGGCACCGGCTTTCTGGCCGAACATCACGCCCATGAAGTGGGGCAGCGTGCCCGAACCCGGCGTGCCGTAGGTGCTTTTGCCCGGCGCGGCCTTGGCCTTGACCAGCATGTCGGCCACGCTCTTGACGCCGGAGGCCGGGCCGGCCACCACGCTGAACTGGAAGTGGGCGAGCAGGGAGATCGGCGTGAAGTCGGTCACCGCGTCGTAGTCGAGCTTCTTGTAGACGTGCGGAAACAGCACCATCGGTCCGCTGGGCAGCACGATGACGGTGTGGCCGTCGGGTGCCGCGCGTTTGACGTGGCCCAGCGCGATGCGGCCACCGGCACCGGGCTTGTTTTCCACAATGACCGAGGCGAAGTCGTTCTTCAGGCCCTCGGCCAGCAGGCGCGCCAGCAGGTCGGCCGAGCCGCCGGGCGGAAAGCCCACCACGATCTTGAGCGGGGGCTTGTCCTGCGCGAGCGCGGGCAGGGGCAGGGCGGTCAGGGCCGCGAGCGCGGCGGCGCCGGCCAGCAGGGTGCGTTTGTGCATGGCTTGTCTCCAGGGTGGGCGGGTGTTTCCCCGCTGAAGCCCTGCATGGTAGGGAGAGACAATCAATTGCAGAAATCAATCGTTTTGGGTGTTTTCCCGAGGCCTCATGACCCGCCACGCTTCCATCGACACACCGCTGCAGCAGAACGACCTGTTTCTCTACCGGCTCTACCGCATCCACGCCACGGCCTCGCCGCTGGTGGTGCGCATGTGCGAGCGCGACTATGGCATCACCCGGCGCGAATGGCGGGTGCTCTCCTGCCTCGCCGCGGTCGAAGGCGTGCAGTCGTCCGAGCTGGCTCAGCGTGTCATGCTGGACCGGGCCCGCACCTCGCGCGCCATCACCAGCCTGGTTGACAAGGGCCTGCTGCGGCGCGAGCCCAAACCTTCGGACCGGCGCGAGGTGCACGTTTTCTTGACCGAGCGCGGGCGCGCGCTGCATGGCGAGGTGTTCCCGCGCATCGTGGCCCTCCAGCGCGAGCTGCTGGCCCCGTTCAGCGACGCGGAGCGGCAGCAGTTCAGCGCACTGCTCGAACGCTTGCAGGACAGCGCGTCGCGGCTCAACCCGGGGGACGAACCGCTGCCGCCACTGGACGATTGAACGGCGTGCGCAGCCCTTAATGCAGCGCTAATGTGCGCGGCTTTCAATGCACAGGCCGGCATGTGCCGGTGTCATCGAAAGCCCACACATGAAATCGATCGCCCGCCTCACCGCCCTGTCCGCCCTGCTGGTCGCCGTCTCCGGCGCCGCCATCGCCGGCCCGGCCTGCAACGCGCCCAAGGACAAGTGGGTGCCCGAAGCCCAGTTCAAGAAAGACCTGGAAACCCAGGGTTACCAGATCAAGACCTTCAAGGTCACCAAGGGCAACTGCTACGAAATCTACGGCCATGACAAGGCGGGCAAGAAGGTCGAGATCTATTTCGACCCCGCCACCGCTGCGCCGCTGGAGAGCAAGTGAGCGCCGGCGCCAGCCCGCTGGCGCCCGAACAGCGCCGCGTGTGGGACCCGCTGGTGCGGGTCTTCCACTGGACGCTGGTGGTCTGCGTGCTGCTCAACGGCTTCGTCGTCGACGATGGCGAGACGCTGCACCAGTGGCTGGGTTATCTGGCCACCGGCCTGGTGCTGGCGCGCATTGCCTGGGGTTTCGTCGGTTCGCGCCACGCGCGGTTTGCCGATTTTTTCCCCACCCCGTCGCGCGTGGTCCGGCATGTGCGTGGTCTGCTCGGCGGGCAGACCGAGATGCACTGGGGGCACAACCCGCTGGGCGCGCTGATGATGCTGCTGCTCATGGCGCTGGTGCTGTCGCTGGGCCTGACGGGCTGGCTGCAGACCACCGATGCCTTCTGGGGCGTGGACTGGATGCAGGAACTGCACGAAGCCCTGGGTGACGGCCTGCTGATCGCGGCCGGTGTGCACGCCGCGGCGGCCCTGGTGATGGGACGCCTTGAACGCACGCGCCTGATCAAGGCCATGGTCACGGGCGTGAAAGAGCGCTATTGACGCGATGCATCGCATGGCCCCGGCCCGCTGGCCGGCCGCTGGCTCAGTCGGGCCAGCGTGGCGTGTGGAACGCCGCCGCCAGATGGTCCACCAGCAGCCGCACCTTGGACGGCAGGTGCTTGCGCGAGGGGTAGACCGCGTGGATGCCCAGCCGCAGCGAGCGGTACGCGGGCAGCAGCTCGACCAGCGTGCCGTCGGCGATGTCGGGCCCGACCAGGAAGCTCGGCTGCAACACGATGGCGTGGCCCTGCAGCGCGCCGATGCGGCAGGTGTCGCCGCTGTTGCTGCGCAGCGTGGGCCGCACCGACGCGGTGACGTGGCCTTGCGGCCCTTCGAACGGCCATTCATCGCCCATCGAAAAACCGCTGTACGCCCACACCGTGTGCGCCGCCAGTTCTGCCGGGTGCGCCGGCGCGCCGTGCCGGGCCACGTACGCGGGCGCCGCGCACAAAACCATGCGGGTGGATGAAAGCGGCCGGCTGACCAGCGACGAGGCGTCCAGCCGCGCGATGCGGATCGCCAGGTCGTAGCCCTCGTCCACGAGGTCGACCACGCGGTCCGAGAGCGTGACCTCCAGCCGCACCTGGGGGTGGCGCAACTCAAAGTCGGCCCACAACGGCGCCAGGTGCAGGTTGCCGAACGTGAGCGGGGCGTTGACGCGCACCGTGCCCACGGCCTGCGCGTTGCGCGCGCTGACTTCGGCTTCGGCGTCGGCCAGATCGGCCAGCAGCGTCTGGCAGCGTGACAGGAACAGCGTGCCTTCGGGCGTGAGCGAAAGGCGCCGCGTGGTGCGGTGCAGCAGCCGGGTGCCTAGCCGGGTTTCCAGCTCGCTCACGTGGCGCGAAACCGCCGGTTTGGACAGCCCCATGGCCTCGGCGGCGGCGACGAAGCTGCCCGCCTCGACGACGGCGGCGAAGGTGCGCATTTCGAGAAACTTGTCCATGCTGACTATTTCATTTTTCGGAACAGTCAATAAATTCTAAGTGAATTTATTCTTTACTAGGGTTTCAATAAAGTTCGACCCATGCCCTGCAACACCGCGGGGCTCCCGCCAACACACAGGAGTCTGAACATGAAAACCCTCGTCATCGGTGCCGGCAACATGGGCTCGGCGTTCGCCAAGCAACTGCACGCCGCCGGCCACGCCGTGCGCGTCACGGCCCGCCAGGCCGACAAGGCCGCCGAGCTCGCCGCGCAGTACCCGGGCGTGAGCGCCGTGGCCCCGGACGGTGCGGCCGACGGGGTGGACGTGGTGATCGTCGCCACGGCCTACCCCGATGCCGTGGCCGCCCTGCGCGGCGTCGGCGGGCTCGACGGCAAGGTGGTCATCGACATCACCAACCCGCTGACGGTCGACTACATGGGTCTGACGCTGGGCTTCAACACCTCGGCCGCCGAAGAAATCGCCCGGGCGGTTCCGCAGGCGCACGTCGTGAAAGCCTTCAACACCCTGTTTGCGCAGGTGCTGGCCGCGGGAGCCGATTTCGGCCAGGGCCGGCAGGCCAGCGTGTTCGTGGCGGCCGATGATGCGTCGGCCAAGAGCACCGTGACCACCCTGGCCCAAAGCCTGGGCTTTGCCACGGTGGACGCGGGTGGCCTGAAGAACGCCCGCTACCTGGAGCCGCTGGCCGGCCTGAACATCTACCTGGGCTACGGTGCCGGGTTGGGCACCGCCATCGCACCGACCTGGATCCACCGGGCCTGAACTGCCGGCACCGCGTCCCTACCGCCCCATTCCGGGCTGGCATCGGCCGGCCCAGCAAGGAAACACCATGAACCGCCTGCCCACGCTTTTCATCTCCCACGGCGCGCCCACCTTCGCGCTGGAACCCGGCATCGCCGGTCCCGCGCTCACGGCACTGGGCACCGAACTGCCGCGACCGAAGGCCGTGCTGGTGGTGTCGCCGCACTGGATGACCACCGGGCCCGTGGTGTCGGCCAGCCCCGCGCCCGAAACCATTCACGACTTCGGCGGTTTTGATCCGGCCTTGTACCGCCTGCGGTATCCGGCGGCGGGTGCGCCGGCCCTGGCCGAGCGCACCGCGGCCCTGCTCGAAGCGGCCGGCTGGCCGGCGCGCGTGCACCCGGGCCGCGGTCTGGACCACGGCGCCTGGGTGCCGATGCTGCACCTGTACACGCAGGCCGATGTGCCGGTGTTCCAGGTCTCGCTGCCCGTGCGGCTGACGGGCGAGAGCGCCTACGCGCTGGGCCAGGCGCTGGCACCGCTGGCCGACGAGGGCGTGCTGATCGTCGGCTCCGGCAGCCTCACGCACAATTTGTACGAGGTGGCCTGGCACGAAACCACCACCGCCGCCTACGCCCGCGAGTTTTCGGACTGGATCCGCGACGCCGTGCTGCACGGCCGCCATGCCGCGCTGCGCAACGCCATCGACGAAGCGCCGAGCGGCCACCGCGCCCACCCCACGCCCGAACATTACTGGCCGCTGGTGGTGGCTGCCGGCGCGGCCGGGGCCGACGTGCCCACCCGCGTGATCGAAGGGGGCATCGAGCACGGCGTGCTGGCGATGGACGGGTATGTGTTCGGCGCGGTGGCAGCGGCCACCGCATCGGCCGATGCCGAGGCGGCCACCGTTTGAGGAGCGAACGAATGAGCGAACGAACGAGCGAAAGAGATATCGTGGTGCGCCAGCCCGCTGGCAAGGCCAGCGCCCTGGTGCTGCTGTTTCACGGCGTGGGTGCCACGCCCGAAGGCCTGGTGCCGCTGGGCGAACTGATCGCCGACGCGCTGCCCGGTGCGGCCGTGGTCAGCGTGCGCTCGCCAGCGCCGTCGGACCTGGGGGGCGGCTACCAGTGGTTTTCGGTGCGCGGCGTGGACGAGGCCAACCGCCCGGCCCGCGTCGACGCGGCCATGCCCGCCTTCGCGCAGACGGTGCGCGACTGGCAGGCGCGCACCGGTGTGGCGCCCGATGCGACCACGCTGCTCGGCTTCTCGCAGGGCGCGATCATGGCGCTGGAAGCCACGCAGCGCGTGCCGGGCTTGGCCAGCCGGGTGGTGGCTCTGGCCGGCCGCTTTGCCGAACCGCCGCAAACCGCGCCCGGGGCGGCGGTGCACTGGCTGCACGGGGAACAGGACGGCGTCATTCCCGCCGCCTGGGCCGGGCAGGGCGTGGCCCAGCTGCGGGCGCTGGGGGCGGCGGTGATGCTGGACCTCGTGCCCGGTCTCGGGCATGGTGTGGATGCGCGCATGGCCCGGCAGGTGCTGGAACGTCTGGCGCCGTCCCCGAACCCGGAACCCTCATGATGGCCCCGACGAACACCGCTTTCCTGCAACTGGGCCCTGTCCACAGCACCTTGGGCTGGCTGCCCGAGGGGCCGCGTTTCGATCTGGCGCTCGGCCACGCCCGCATCGGCGGGCGTGACGTGGCCGGCCCGTTCACCGCGGCGGGGATGGAAGACGCGATCCAGCACGTCGAAGACGCGATCGCCCCCTGGTCGCGCCAGCGTCCGCACCCGGGTGGCCTGCTGGCGGTGGATGCCGCCACGCTGCAGCGGCTGGCCGATGCGGGGGCGGGGCCCGACCGCGAGGGGGTCTGGCACACCGATGCGGTGGAACAGGCCTACCAGCGGCTGGCGCTGCGCGCCACCCGCGGCGGTGGGGCTGCGGGCAGCGACCCGGCCCAGGACGCGACCGTGCTCATCCTGCGCGAGTGCCTGCACCACGGCGGCCTGGTGGGGCTGGTTGCGGCGGCGGCGGCCTGATCGGGCGATACTGGCACCATGCGCCGCTCCCTGGTCCGTCTCGATCCCGCCGACGTCAGTTTCACCGCCATCCGCGCCCAGGGCGCGGGCGGGCAGAACGTGAACAAGGTGTCCAACGCCGTGCACCTGCGTTTTGACGTGGCCGCGTCGTCATTGCCCGACGCGGTCAAGGCGCGCCTGCTGGCCCAGGCCGACCAGCGCATCAGCGAGGGCGGGGTGATCGTCATCAAGGCGCAGAGCCACCGCAGCCTGGAACTCAACAAGACCGAAGCCCTGGCGCGGTTGCAGGCGCTGGTGGACGCCGCCGCGCACGTGCCCAAGGTGCGCAAGGCCACCCGGCCCACGCTCGCTTCGCAGCAACGTCGCCTGGCCGGCAAGGCCAGCCGGTCGCAGATCAAGCAGGGGCGCGGCCGGGTCGGCGGCCTGGACTGAACCCCCGGGGTGAAACGGCGCGCAGGCCTCAGCCGGCGCCGTGCACGGTCGGATCGGTGTGGATCGCGGTCAGCGGCAGGCGCTGGCCGGCCAGGTGGTCCTCGATGCAGCGCAGCACCAGCGGACTGCGGTGGCGTGCGGCGCTCGCGCGCACCTCCTCGGGCGTCATCCACAGCGTGCGCACGATGCCCGTGTCGAGCGGGCGTTGCGGGTCGCAGGCACCCAGCTCGCCGGTGTAGGCCATGCGCAGATAGGTGATGTCTTCGCCGGTGGCCGGGCGCTGGAAGCGCGACAGGTACAGCCCCACCAGGGCCGTGGGTGTGAACGCGTGGGCGGTCTCTTCCAGCGTTTCGCGGACCACGCCCTGTTCCGGACTTTCGCCCGGGTCGAGGTGGCCGGCCGGGTTGTTCAGGCGCAGGCCCTCGGGCGTTTCTTCCTCGATCAGCAGGTAGCGGCCTTCGCGTTCGATGATCGCGGCCACGGTGACACTGGGTTTCCAACGGGTGCTCATGCGCGGATTATCCGGCCCGCCTGGCGAAATGTTCCTCGACGCGGTAGGTGTTGCCGCATCATGAAATGCTGAAAATGGCGCGGCGGACCCATCGGTGCCCGACGCGCCGCAAACCCTTGTGGCACATGGGTTTGCGCGGAGCGGCATGGCGGAGACTGTCGGTTAAGCTGGCACGTTGCCTGTTGGGCAGATGGTGAGGAGGCACCAGAGGACATGAGCAGAACCACACACCGTGCGGCAGGGTGCCGATGCGGCTGGGCGCTGGGGGGCGCCTGGGTATGGATGGGCGCGTTCGCCGCGCACGCCGACGGGTTTTCCGTCGGGCGGGTGGACATCGGTTTTGCCGAACCCGGCTGGGAGGTCATGGCCTTGCCCGATCGGTCCCAGGCCTACGGCGGCGACCGGAGCGGGGCGCTGGCGGTGCAGTCGGCGGTGTTCTATCGCCTGCCCACCAGCACCAGTTCGACCGGTATGGGGGGCGGCCGCGCCGGGTACATGCGGTATTCGCCCGACTGCCAGCCGGATGAAAACATCTACCGCGAAGGGAACGAGGGCATCAACCTCAGCTTCGCCCAATGCCTGACGGTGACGCCGCGCTACAACGCTGCGAGCGTCTTCAAGCAACTGGCGCCGCCATTGCTCGAGGCCGGTGTCGAGCTTCCCTTGCCCCAATGGTCGTCGGCGCCGGTCTACACCGTGTGGAGCCGCCACGCGATTTCCACCGGCTCGTTCGTCGACGTGCGTGTGTTCGTCTGGGAGCGCATCGGTGGGGAAGGTGCGGCCGTTTCGGAGCGCCTGCCGCCCCGTGTGCCCCCTGAACATGTGGTGTGGGGCCGGCAGCTCAGGGACGCGGTCAAAAGCAGCGTCTATTCGCTCTCCGGTCGCCTGGTGATGCCCGCGCTGCCGGTGCCGCAGCCGCTGGTGCCGCCGTCACCCCCGCCCGTGGACGCGGCCCGGCCCCCGGTGGGCTGACCCCGGTGGTGCCGGCCGCCCGATTTCGTTTTTCGTTTTTCTTTCTGTATCGAGGACCTTGCCATGACTTCTGGCGCAATCACCGCCCCTTCGCCGGCCAGCGCAGCCGCTCCCACACCGCAGCGCATCGGCGTTCCCCGCGAAACCTTTCCCGGTGAAAAACGCGTGGCCACCGTGCCCGACGTGGTGGGCAAGCTGGTCAAGCTGGGTTTTGGCGTGGTGGTGGAAACCGGCGCGGGCGAGCGGGCCGACCTGTCCGACGGCGCCTACCGCGAAGCGGGCGCCAGCATCGCCGCATCGGCGGCCGAACTCTGGGCCAGCGCCGACATCGTCTTCAAGGTGCGCCCGCCCACCCCCGAAGAGGTGGTGCTGATGCGCGCGGGCCAGACCCTGATCGGGTTCGTCTGGCCGGCGCAGAACCCGGAGTTGATGCAACAACTGGCGGCCCGCAAGGTCACGGTGCTGGCCATCGACGCGCTGCCGCGCACGCTCAGCCGCGCGCAAAAGATGGACGCATTGACCTCCATGGCCGGCGTCAGCGGCTACCGCGCCGTGGTCGAGGCCGCCAACGCCTTTGGTCGCTTCTTCAACGGCCAGATCACGGCCGCGGGCAAGGTGCCGCCGGCCAAGGTCTTCATCGCCGGCGCCGGCGTGGCCGGTCTGGCCGCCATCGGTGCGGCCGCCAGCCTGGGCGCCATCGTGCGCGCCAACGACACGCGCGCCGAGGTGGCCGACCAGGTGGTTTCGCTGGGCGGCGAGTTCGTCAAGGTGGACTACGAGGAAGAAGGCTCGGGCGGCGGCGGCTACGCCAAGGTCATGAGCGAAGGCTTCCAGGCCGCGCAGCGCGCCATGTACGCGCAGCAAGCCAAAGAGTGCGACATCATCATCACCACCGCGCTGATTCCGGGCAAACCCGCGCCGCGCCTGATCACGGCCGAGATGGTGCAGAGCATGAAGCCCGGCAGCGTGATCGTCGACATGGCGGCCGAGCAGGGGGGCAACTGCGAGCTGACCGTGCCCGGTGAAGCGGTGGTGCGCCACGGCGTGACCATCGTCGGCTACACCGATCTCGCCTCGCGCATGGCGTTCCAGTCGTCCACGCTGTACGGCACCAACCTGTTCCGCCTGACCGAGGAGCTGTGCAAGACCAAGGACGGGGTGATCCACGTCAACATGCAGGACGACGCGATCCGCGGCCTGACGGTCATCAAGGACGGCGAGATCACCTGGCCCGCGCCGCCGATCGCGGCCGCGCCGAAGCCGGCGCCGAAGCCGGCCGCTCCGGTGGCCGAGAAGAAGGGCGGTCACGGCCATGGCAGCAGTGGCCCGTTGCCGGCCAAGACGCTCGCGGTCATCTTCGGCCTGGGCGCGCTGGCCTTCTGGGCCATTGGTGCCTACGCGCCAGCGGCCTTCCTGGGCCACTTCACGGTGTTCGTGCTGGCCTGCTTCATCGGCTACATGGTGGTGTGGAACGTCACGCCCGCGCTGCACACGCCGCTGATGAGCGTGACCAACGCCATCTCCAGCATCATCGTCATCGGCGCACTGGTGCAGATCCTGCCGCCCGAGGCCGGCAGCAACGGCCGGCCCGACGCGCTGATCCAGTGGCTGGCCTTCGCCGGCATCGTGCTGACTGCGGTGAACATGTTCGGCGGCTTCGCCGTCACGCGCCGCATGCTGGCCATGTTCCGCAAATAAATCACCCGATAACAAGAACACCAAAGGCACAACGATATGTCCCAAAGCCTGGCCACGGTCGCCTATCTCGGCGCCGCCATTCTTTTCATCCTCAGCCTGGGTGGCCTGTCCAACCCGGAATCGTCGCGGCGCGGCAACCTCTACGGCATCATCGGCATGACGCTGGCCGTGCTGGCCACGGTGTTCGGCCCGCGCGTGTCGCCGGCCGCGCTGCCGTGGATCGTCGGTGCGCTGGTGATCGGCGGCAGCATCGGCCTGTACGCCGCGCGCACGGTCAAGATGACCCAGATGCCCGAACTCGTGGCGCTGATGCACAGCCTGGTGGGCCTGGCCGCCTGCCTGGTGGGCTTCGCCAGCTACGTCGACACCTCGCTGCAGTTCGAGGGCGCCGAAAAGGCGATCCACGAAATCGAGATCTACATCGGCATCCTGATCGGGGCGGTCACCTTCTCGGGCTCGCTCATCGCCTTTGGCAAGCTCAACGGCAAGATCGGCGGCAAGCCGCTGCTGCTGCCGGCACGCCACTGGCTCAACCTGGCCGGCCTGCTGGTGGTGATCTGGTTCGGCCGCGCCTTCCTGAACGCGCCCGACGTGCAGGCCGGCATGACGCCGCTGATCATCATGACCGTGATCGCCCTGCTGTTCGGCATCCACATGGTCATGGCCATCGGCGGCGCCGACATGCCCGTGGTCGTCTCCATGCTCAACAGCTATTCCGGCTGGGCCGCAGCGGCCACCGGTTTCATGCTCAGCAACGACCTGCTGATCGTCACCGGTGCGCTGGTGGGTTCGTCGGGTGCGATCCTGAGCTACATCATGTGCAACGCGATGAACCGCAACTTCATCAGCGTGATCGCCGGCGGCTTCGGCAGTGGTGCGGGCAAGCCAGCCGCCAAGGCCGATGGCGCGGCCGCCGAGCCACAGGGCGAAGTGGTGCCGGTGGTGGCCAGCGAAACCGCCGAGCTGCTGCGCGATGCCAAGAGCGTGATCATCGTGCCGGGTTACGGCATGGCCGTGGCGCAGGCCCAGCACACGGTGCAGGAAATCACCAAAACCCTGCGCGACAGGGGCGTGAGCGTGCGCTTCGGTATCCACCCGGTGGCCGGCCGCATGCCGGGCCACATGAACGTGCTGCTGGCCGAGGCCAAGGTGCCCTACGACATCGTGCTGGAGATGGACGAGATCAACGACGACTTCCCCGACACCGACGTCGCCATGGTCATCGGCGCCAACGACATCGTGAACCCGGCGGCGCAGGACGACCCCACCAGCCCGATCGCCGGCATGCCGGTGCTGGAGGTCTGGAAGGCCAAAACCAGCATCGTCATGAAGCGCTCCATGGCCAGCGGCTACGCCGGTGTGGACAACCCGCTGTTCTACAAAGAGAACAACCGCATGCTGTTCGGCGACGCCAAGAAGATGCTGGACGAGGTGCTGGTGGCCTTGAAGGCCTGATCGGCCGGCGGCCGCGGGGGCAGCGCGCTCTGCCCAGCCAGGAGGGGCCTTGCGGCCCCTCTTTTTTTGACCGGATGACTGGCGCCTGTCAGTCCGGCAGCACGGCCGTGACCTCGATCTCGACCTGGGCACGCGTTTCCACCAGGCGGCTGACTTCCACGCAGGTCATGGCCGGGAAATGCCGGCCGAGCACTTCGCGGTAGACCGGACCGAGTTCGGCCAGGCGCGCGTTGTATTCGTCGCGGTCGACGATGTACCAGGTCATGCGCACCATGTGCTCGGGGCCAGCGCCCGCGCAGGCGAGCACCGCGCGCACGTTCAGCAGCGCCTGTTTCGTCTGGGCGATGAAGTCGTCGCTCTCGAACTGCTGGTCGCCATTCCAGCCGATCTGGCCGCCGACGAAGACGAGGGTGCCTTTGGCGGCGACGCCGTTGGCGTAGCCCCGGGGTTGTGCCCAGCCGGGCGGTTGCAGGAGGGTCATGGGGTCAGCTTCCGGAAGGGGCGGCGGTGGCCAGCTTGCGCAGCGCAAAGCGCTGCAGTTTGCCGGTTTCGGTGCGAGGCAGGCTGTCGACGAAGCGCACCTCGCGCGGGTATTTGTAGGGGGCCAGTGTGTGCTTGACGTGGTCCTGCAGCGCCTTGACCTGGGCCGCGTCGGCAGCATGCCCGGCGCGCAGCACCACGTAGGCCAGGATGATCATGCCGCGCTCATCGTCGGCCTTGCCGACCACGCCGCATTCGGCCACCGCCGGGTGCTGCAGCAGCGCGGCCTCGACCTCGGGGCCGGCGACGTTGTAGCCGGCGGTGATGATCATGTCGTCGGTGCGCGCCTGGTAGACGAAGTAGCCGTCGTCGTCCTGCAGGAAGGCGTCGCCGGGGTAGTTCCAGCCGTCCTGCACGTAGACCGTCTGGCGCGGGTCGTCGAGGTAGCGGCAGCCGGTCGGCCCTCTGACCGCGAGGCGGCCGACCTGACCGCGCGGCAGCTCGTGGCCCTGGTCGTCGACGATCTTCGCTTCGTAACCCGGCACCACGCGGCCGATGGCGCCCGGTTTCACGTCGGCGGGCGCGGCCGAGATGAAGATGTGGAACATCTCGGTGGCGCCGATGCCGTCGAGCATTTCCAGCCGCGTGGCGGCCTTCCACAATTGGCGCGTGGCATCGGGTAGGCCTTCGCCCGCGCTCACGCTCAGGCGCAGCCGGCCGACGCCGAGGCGCTGCGCGAACGGCGCCATCTGGCGGTAGAAGGTGGGCGCGGTGTAGCAGATGGTGGCGCCGACCTGGCCGATCAGCTTGACCATCGCTTCGGGCGTGTAGGGAATGCTGGGGAAATAGACCGAAGCGCCGGCCCACATCGGGAAGATCAGCAGGCCACCGAGGCCGAAGGTGAAGGCCAGCGGCGGCGAGCCCATGACGATGTCGTCGGGCGTGGCGCGCAGCACGTGGCGCGGCCAGGTTTCGCAGGCGGCCAGCACGTCGCGGTGCGTGTGCACGGCCGCCTTGGGGCTGCCGGTGGTGCCCGAGGTGAAGGCCAGCAGCGCGATGTCGTCGCCGTGGGTGGGGCAGGGCACTGCGTGGTCGCTGGCGTGCCGGGCCAGCACTTCCAGTGACAGCGTGTGTGCCCCTGAAGCGGGTGAAGACAGGCCGGCCGACGGCGAGCGAGCGTCCTGGGGACGGCCCTGCGGACCATCGGACAAGGCCACCGCGGCGTCGCCGGTGTTGAACAGGCGCAGCGGCAGGTCGGAGGTGTCCGGGCTCTGCGCCAGCGCGGCCCGGAGTTCGTCCTGCAGCTTCTCGTCGCAGAGCGCGGCCGAGGGCCGGGCCTTGTCGATGATGGCCTTGAGCTCGGTGGCGCGCAGCAGCGGCATGGTGGCCACCGCGATCAGCCCGCTCTGCACCACGGCCAACCAGGCCATCGCCATCGCCACCGAATTGCCGCCGCGCAGCAGCACCCGGTTGCCGGGTTGCAGACCGAGGCCGGCCAGCACGTTGGCGATGCGGTTCACTTCGGCACGGGCCTGCGCGTAGCTCAGGGTGCGTTCGTCGCTGCGGAACAGCGGGCGGTGAGCATGGCCGGCGGCGAAGGCGCGGTCGAACAGCGCCTGCACGGCGTTGATCTGGGCCGGCAGCGATCGCCGTTCAGGCTGGTCGTCGCGCAGATCGGGCCATTGCTCGCGCGGTGGCAGGCGGTCGTGCACGAAGGTGTCGGTTTGCGCGGATGGCATGGGGGTCTCCTTCATTCTGCGAGCCAGGTGCTTCAACCCCAGGCACCCGCGGAACCGGCTTCGCCGGGCCGTTGGGTGCGCGCCCCTTCCCAACGCTGAAAGCGCGCCAGATCGGGGGAACGCCGCGTCAGCGGCGCAGGGCGGTGCTTCACCTCAGCGCCTGCCTGCCCAGGATGAGCAACTGCACTTCGCTCGCCCCTTCGTAGATGCGCAGCGAGCGGATGTCCCGGTACAGGTGTTCGACCACGTTGCCGACCTGCACGCCCCGGCCGCCGAACAGTTGCAGCGCCATGTCGATGACCTTCTGCGCGTTTTCGGTGGCGGTGAGCTTGGCGGCCGCGGCCGCGGCCGTGTAGGCCGGCGTGCCGGCGCCGCTGGAGGGGCTGCGGTCGCGCAGCCAGGCGGCGCGGTAGGTGAGCAGCGCGGCGGCTTCAATCAGGGCACTCATCTCACCGAGCCGCGCCTGCGTGAGCTGGAAGTCGGCCAAGGTCTGGCCGAACATCTGGCGCCCTTTGGCATGCGCCACGGCTTCAGCGAAGGCGCGGCGCGCCATGCCGAGCGCGGCCGCGGCCACCGAGGCGCGGAAGATGTCCAGCGTCTGCATGGCGAGCTTGAAGCCGCCGTTCACGCTGCCCACCAGCGCGTCCTGCGCGAGCGCGCAGGCGCTGAAGGTCAGGGTGGCCAGCGGGTGCGGCGCCATCACCTGGATGTGGGCGCTGCTGTCCAGGCCGGCGGCATCGCCGTCGACGATGAAGGCGCTGATGCCGCGCGCGCCGGCGTCGGGATCGGTCTTGGCGAAGGTGACGTAGAAGTCGGCCAGGCCGCCGTTGCTGATCCAGGTTTTCTGGCCGTCGAGCTGCCAGCCTCCAGCGGTGGGCAGGGCGCGCAGGCGCATGCCGGCCACGTCGGAGCCGGCCTCGGGCTCGCTCAGCGCGAAGGCGGCGATCTTCTCGCCACGGGCCACGGCGGGCAGGTAGGCGGCCTGCTGCGCGGGGGTGCCGGCCAGCGTGATGGCGCCGCTGCCCAGGCCCTGCATGGCGAAGGCGAAGTCGGCCAGCGGCGAGTGGAAGGCCAGGGTTTCGCGCAGGATGACCAGCGCGCGCGAATCCAGCGCAGGCAGGGCACCGCCGTGCGCGGCGGGCACGCAGTAGCGCAGCCAGCCGGCGGCGCCCAGGCGCTGCACCCAGTCCCGGCAAGCCACGCGGTCGTCGGTCTCGTCAACGTGCTGCGCGTGTGTCCAGGCCGCCAGGCCGTTGGCCAGCGCGCGGTGCGCATCGTCGAAGAAGGGCAGTTCCAGGTGCGCGGTGGGCACCAGCATGCCGTGTGAGTGGGGGTGTTCGAAACCGGCCATGGCGTGCTCCTTCAATCGCCTTCGAACTGAGGGCGCTGTTTCGCGGAAAACGCTTCGTAGGCGCGGCGGAAGTCCTGCGTCTGCATGCAGATGGCCTGGGCCTGCGCCTCGGCTTCGATGGCCTGGTCCAGCGTCATGGCCCATTCCTGGTGCAGCATGGTCTTGGTCATGCCGTGCGCGAAGGTCGGGCCCTGGGCCAGTTGCGACGCCAGCTTGTGCGCGGCGGGCAGCAGGGCGTCGCTGTCGTGCAGGGCGTTGAAGAATCCCCAGGCGTGGCCTTCCTGCGCACTCATGGCGCGGCCGGTGAACAGCAGTTCGCTGGCGCGGCCCTGGCCGATCATGCGCGGCAGCAGGGCGCAGGCGCCCATGTCGGCGCCGGCCAGGCCGACGCGGGTGAACAAGAAGGCGACCGTGGCTGCGGGCGTGCCCAGGCGCAGATCCGAGGCCAGCGCCATCATGGCGCCCGCTCCGGCGCACACGCCATCGAGCGCGGCCACGACGGGCTGCGGGCAGGCGCGCATGGCGCTGACCAGCGCGCCGGTCATGCGGGTGAAGGCCAGCAGCTCGGGCATGGTCATCTTCGTCAGCGGGCCGATGATCTCGTGCACGTCACCGCCGGAGCAGAAGTTGCCACCCGCGCCGGTGACCACCACGGCCTTGATGTCGGTGGCGCGCTGCAGGCCCAGGAACCAGTCGCGCAGCTCGGCGTAGGAGTCGAAGGTCAGCGGGTTCTTGCGTTCGGGCCGGTTGAGCGTGACCGTGGCCACGCCGTCGGCCACGCTGAGCGCGAAGTGGCTCGGTGCCTGCGCGGCGACGGCGCGGTACTGCCCGCGCATGGGGTTGTGGTCGGGGATGGGGTGTTTCATTCGAGGTCCAGTTGGTGTTGCTTCACCTTGCCGAGCAGCTTGTGCAGGTGGTCCAGGTCTCTGGGGCCGAGGCCTTCAAAGGCCTGCACGATCCATTGCTCGTGCTGCACGGCCATGCGTTCGAAGGCGCTGCGTCCGGCGGGGGTGAGGCGCACGAGGAAGGCGCGGCGGTCGCCCTCGACGCCCATCCGCTCGACCAGCCCTTCGGCGACGAGCTGGTCGGTGATGCCGGTGACGTTGCCACCGGTGACCATGAGCCGCTGCGACAGCTCCTTCATCTTCAGGCCCTCAGGGTGGCGTTCGAGCTGGGCCATCAGGTCGAAGCGCGGCAGGGTGGTGTCGAACTGCTCGCGCAGGCCCGTGCGCACGCGCTTCTCGATCAGTTGCGAGCAGGCCAGCAGCCGCAGCCACAGGCGCAGCTCCTGCGCGTGTTCGCTGTGCGCGCGGGCTTCGAGGTCGAGGGTGTCGAGCGGGGTGTTCATGCGGTTTCGGCCGGGTCTGGTGCGATCACGCTGCCTTGCAGCGCTTGCTGGCGGGCGATCTCGCGGTAGAGCTGGTCGCGGCCGCTGAGGTAGGGCAGGGGCCAGTCGATGGCGCGGGTCTGCAGCTTGGCCGCTTCGTGCAGCGTCCAGGCCGGGTCGGCCAGGTGCGGGCGGGCCACGGCGCAGAGGTCGGCCCGGCCGGCGCCGATGATGCTGTTGGCGTGGTCGGCCTCGCTGATCGCGCCGACGGCCATGGTCAGGATGTCGACCTCGTTGCGGACGCGGTCGGCGAACGGCGTCTGGTACATGCGGCCGTATACCGGTTTGGCTTGCCGTGTGGTCTGGCCGGAGGACACGTCGATCACGTCGCAGCCCGCGGCCTTGAACAGGCGCGCGATGGCGACCGCATCGTCGGGCGTGTTGCCGCCAGGTGCCCAGTCGTGCGCCGAGATGCGCACGCTCATGGGCCGGTCGGCGGGCCAGGCGGCGCGCATGGCGGCGAACACCTCCAGGGGATAGCGGCAGCGGTTGTCCAGCGAACCGCCGTACTCATCCGTGCGCTGGTTGGTCAGCGGGCAGATGAAGGCCGAAAGCAGGTAGCCGTGGGCGCAGTGCAGCTCCAGCCAGTCGAAGCCGGCAGTAGCGGCGCGGTTCGTTGCATCGACAAAGGCGGCGGTCATCGCGTCCATGTCGGCGCGCGTCATCGCTTTCGGGATCTGGTTCTGTTCGCCGTAGGGGAGGGCGCTGGCCGAGAGCAGCGGCCAGTTGCCGCTCCCGAGCGGCTCGTCCATCGCCTCCCAACCGAGCTGGGTCGACCCCTTGGGGCCGCTGTGGCCGAGCTGCAAGCCCATCTTGGCGCCGCCATTCTGGTGAGCGAAGTCGACGATGCGCGCGAGCGCGGCCTGCTGCGCGTCGTTCCACAGACCGGGGCAACCGGGCGTGATGCGGCCCTCGGGCGTGGGGCTGGTCATCTCCACCATCACCAGACTGGCGCCGCCGACGGCGCGCGCGCCCAGGTGCATCAGGTGCCAGTCGCCGACCACGCCGTCCTGTGCCTGGTATTGCGCCATGGGCGAGACGACGATGCGGTTCTTGAGTTCAACGCTGCGCACCTTCAGCGGCAGCAGCATGGGCGGGGTGGGACGCCGCGCCGCGCGATCCGGCGCCGGGCCGCCCCGAGCCGAATCAGCCCCCTCGGGGGGCAGCGACCCGCGCAGCGGTGGAGCGTGGGGGGCAAAACGTTCTTGCAGCCACGACTCGTAACCTTCCAGCCACTTGGCGTCGCGCAGGCGCAGGTTCTCGTGGCTGATGCGCTGGCTGCGCGTGAGCAGCGAGTAGGCGAACTGCGGGATCTCCATGCCGGTGTAGCGGTCCACGTGTTCGAACCACTCGGTGGAATTGCGCGCGGCGTTCTGGATCTTGAGCACCTCGACGCTGCGCCGCGCTTCGTAGCCTTGCAGCACCTGCTCCATGGTCTCGTCGGTGCCGGCGGCGCGGCTGAATTCGTCGGCCAGGTCGATCGCGTCTTCCAGCGCCAGCTTGGTGCCGCTGCCGATGGAGAAGTGGGCGGTGTGGGCCGCGTCGCCCATCAGCACGATGGGCGTGCGTTTGCCGGCAATGTCTTGATGGTGGACCCAGGTGTGGCAGATCACGCGCGGGAAGCGGATCCAGTTGGCCGAGCCGCGCAGGTGCTTGGCGTTGCTGATCAGGGGATTGCCGTCGAGGTACTTCGCGAACAGCCGCTCGCAGAAAGCCACGCCGTCTTCCTGGCTCATGTCCTCGATGCCGTGGGCCTTCCACACGTGCTCGGGCGTTTCAACGATGAAGGTGGAGGTGTCGTCGTCGAACTGGTAGGCGTGGGCCTGGAACCAGCCGTGTTCGGTCTGTTCGAACGCGAAGGTGAAAGCGTCGAAGGTCTTCTTCGTGCCCAGCCAGACAAAGCGGCACAGCCGGGTGTCGATGTCGGGCTGGAAGCTGCTTGCGTAGCGCGTGCGGATGCGGCTGTTGAGGCCGTCCGACGCGATCACCAGGTCGGCGCCGTACTGCTGCGCGAGCGCCTGGTCATCGGTCACGTCGGTCTCGAACACGAGGTCCACACCCAGCGCCTGGCAGCGTTCCTGCAGGATGTTGAGCAGGCGCTTGCGGCCGATGCCGATGAAGCCATGGCCGCCGGAGCGCACGCTGGCGCCCTTGTAGAACACCTCGATGTCGTCCCAGTGGTTGAAGGCGTCCTGCATGGCCTGCGCGGTTTCCGGATCGGCGCGGCGCAGGTTGACCAGGGTCTGGTCGGAGAACACCACACCCCAGCCGAAGGTGTCGTAGGGCCGGTTGCGCTCGACCACCGTCACCGCCAGTGCCGGAAATCGCTGCTTCATGAGCAGGCCGAAATAGAGGCCCGCCGGGCCGCCTCCGATGCACAGGATGCGCTGCAGCGCGGGGTGTGGAGTGTTCATGCCTGATTAGTTTAGACATGAAGTATTTGATGGCTAGGGGGTTTACCCGGAGCGGCCGGATCCCGCGCGCGACCGTGCGGCGGCGATTTGGTGACAGAATGATTCGCTTCCGCCATCCTGCTCAGACGAGGAAGCGAGCATGTCTCTGTACCGATTCAAGTCCCGTGAAACCGCCGACCTGGTGATGCTGGAGCCCCACGGCCGGCGTGTGCTCGAAATCCTGGGCAAAGACCCGGACCAGCCGGGCATCATCGTGCCCGACCAGATGCCCGGTGCCATCGCCGCGCTGCGCGCCGCGGTGGCCGAGGAAGAAGCCCACCAGCGCCAGCAGCGCGAAGAGGCCGAAGCCCGTGGCGAACCCTCCCCCCAGTTCGATCCGGTGTCGCTGCGCTTGCGCACGACCCCCTTCATCGACATGCTGGAGCGCTGTGCCAAGGCGCGCGTGGAAGTGGTCTGGGGCGTGTGAGGTGGGGCCGCAGCGGCCCTAGAAACGACGCAGCCACCCGAAGGTGGCTGGTCGCTGAGAGAACGGCACCAAGCGGCGCCGTGTCAGGCGCGTTCAGTCGGCGAACTGGCCCGCGGCTTCGATGGCCGTCTTGAGCTTGGCGATTTCGGCCGCCACGAATTCCTTGTGGCCGGCCGGGGTCACGCGCTTGTCGGTGGCGACGAGGGCGCCCAGGTCGTTCTGGCGCTTGACGAACTCCGGATCCTTCAGCGCGGCCACCAGGGCGTCGTTGATCTTCTTGAGCACGTCGGGCGGGGTGCCCTTGGGGGCGTACAGGCCGTGCCAGATGGTGAGGTTGAAGTCCTTCAGCCCCATTTCCTGCAGCGTCGGGTAGTCCTTGAGCACCTTGTTGTTGCTCAGGGGCCTGGCCGTGGTGACGGCGAAGGCCTTCACGCGACCGGCTTCGATCTGGCTGGTGGTGTTGGTGGTCTGGTCGCACATCACGTCGATCTGGCCGCCGATCAGGTCGTTCATGGCCGGACCCGTGCCGCGGTAGGCGATGGTGGTCATCGACTTGTCCAGCTTCACGGCGGATTGCCACATCAGGCCGCAGATGTGCGATGCCGAGCCCAGGCCGGCATGGGCCAGGTTGAGCTTGCCGCCGTTGGCGCGGATGTAGTTCTCGAAGTCGCGGTAGGTGTTGGCCGGCAGCTTGGGCGAACCCAGCAGGGTCATGGGCACGTCGTTGATGATGCCCAGGTACTCGAAGTCTTCCAGGGGCTTGAACTGCTGCTTGCGGTACAGGCTGGTGGTGGCGGCCATGCCGATGTGCCAGACCAGCAGGGTGTGGCCGTCGGCCGTGGCGCGGGCCACCTTGGTGGCACCGATCGTGCCCCCGGCTCCGGCCGCGTTTTCCACCACGATGCTGGCACCGCCCATGGGCTTGCGCATGGCTTCGGCGAGATGGCGGGCCACCAGGTCGGTGGGGCCGCCTGCAGCGAAGGGCACCACGAGCGTGATGGGCTTGCTGGGGAAGCCTTGGGCGAAGGCGCCCGAAACTGCGGCGGCCGAGAGGGCCAGTGTCAGAAGGCGTTTCATGTCGATTTACTCCTTGGAATGAGGCTTAAGGATGTTAAGCCGCGTGCCGCAGAACGGAATCGCGGAAAGTACGTAGCACTGTTTGCGGGAAAACCCGCGGGGCCGTCACTGGTAGCTGCGTGCGTCTTCGATCACCTTGCCGTCGTTGGGCAGGCTGCCAGGGGCGCAGACCTGCACGTCGCCACGCAGCTTGGTGACTTCGCGCACGGCCAGCTCGATCCGGCCGGCCAGGCCCTCGGACGCTTCGCGGGCTTCGACCTGCAGGCACATCTGGTCGTTGGCCATTTCGCCGCGCACCACCAGCCGCGCCTTCAGGACCTCGGGGAAGCGCCGCACGATGTCGGCGACCTGGGCCGGGTGCACGAACATGCCCTTGATCTTGGTGGTCTGGTCGGCGCGCCCCATCCAGCCCTTGATGCGCGGCGCCGTGCGGCCGGTGGGGCAGGTGCCCGGCAGGATCGCCGAGAGGTCGCCCGTGCCGAAGCGGATGAGCGGGTAGACCGGGTTGAGCGTGGTGACGACCAGTTCACCGACCTCGCCCTCCGGCACGGGATCGCCCGTGCCGGGGCGCACGATTTCGACGATGACGCCCTCGTCCAGCACCAGGCCTTCGCGGGCCGGGGTTTCGTAGGCGACCAGGCCCAGGTCGGCCGTGGCATAGGTCTGGTAGACCGCCACGCCCTGTTCCTGGAACCATGCCGTCAAACTGGGCGGGCAGGCCTCGCCGCCCACCGAGGCCTTGCGCAGGCAGCGTGTGTCGACGCCGGCCTCCTGGGCCTTTTCGAGCAGGATGCGCAGAAAGCTGGGCGTGCCCGTATAGGCGTCGGGCCGCAGCTCGGTGAGTGCCTGCAGTTGCTGCTCGGTCTGGCCCGTGCCGGCAGGGAACACCGTGCAGCCGACGGCCAGCGCGCCCGATTCGAGGATGAAGGCGCCCGGCGTCATGTGGTAGCTGAAACTGTTGTGCACCAGGTCGCCGGCACGGAAGCCGGCGGCGTACAGCGCGCGCCCGGCGCGCCAGTAGTCGCGCGCCGTGCCCTCGGGCTCGTAGATCGGGCCGGGTGAGGCGTAGACCCGTTGCATCTGCGGGCCGCGCACCGTCGCGCTGAAGCCGCCGAAGGGGTCGCCACCCGTGGCACGGCTGGCCTTCTGCCGTTCCAGCAACGCGTGCTTGCGGATGACGGGCAGCCGGGCCAGTGCGTCGCGGCTGGACACGGTGGCCGGGTCCACGTCGGCGAGCAGCTCGGCGAAGGCCGCGGTGGCCGATTTCGCGTGGGCCACCTGCGCCGACAGCGCTGCCATCTGGGCCGCCTCGCGCTCGGCGGCTGATCGGGTTTCCAGGGCGTCGAAATGTTCGGTCATAGCGAAAACCACAAAGGTACGGGTGAAGTGTCTTTTATCCAGAACGCGGTGGAACCGGCTTCGCCGGGCCACTCGCGTTGCCCCCTTGAGGGGGTGATGCCGCAGGCGGCGCGGGGGTGGGCCGCTTGCGCGTAGAAGCGGGGCTGGCTCAGGCAAGCCACCTTTTTCTGCGCTTGTAACTTTTCACGTCCTTGAAGCTCTTGCGCTCGCCACCGCCGACGCCCAGGTAGAACTCCTTGACGTCTTCGTTGTTGCGCAGGTCGTCGGCCGCGCCGTCCATCACGATGCGGCCGCTTTCCATGATGTAGCCGTAGTCGGCGTAGCGCAGCGCCATGTTGGTGTTCTGCTCGGCGATCAGGAAGGTCACCTTCTCCTTGGTGTTCAGGTCTTTCACGATCTCGAACACCTCTTCCACGATCTGAGGCGCCAGGCCCATGGACGGTTCGTCGAGCAACACCACGCTCGGGTTGGCCATGAGCGCTCGGCCGATGGCGCACATCTGCTGTTCACCGCCGGAGGTGTAGGCGGCTTGCGAGGTGCGGCGCGTCTTCAGGCGCGGGAAGTAGGTGTAGACCTTCTCCAGGTTGCGCGCGACCTCGGCCTTGTCGGTGCGCGTGTAGGAGCCGGTCATGAGGTTTTCTTCGATGGTCAGGTGCGCGAAGCAGTGGCGCCCTTCCATCACCTGCACCACACCGCGCTGCACCAGGTCGGCGGGGCTGAGGTTCTCGATGCGCTCGCCGCGCAACTCGATGCTGCCTTTGGTGACCTCGCCACGCTCGCCCTTGAGCAGGTTGGAGATGGCGCGCAACGTGGTGGTTTTGCCCGCGCCATTGCCGCCGAGGATGGCCGCGATCTGGCCTTCGGGGACGTTCAGCGACACGCCCTTGAGCACCAGGATCACGTGGTTGTAGATGACCTCGATGCCGTTGACGTTCAGGACGATAGGGGGGGATGTGCTCATGGTGGTGATTCCTCGTGGACCATTCGCAAGACCCGGCAGGCCGGTCTTGCGGATGGCGGCTGTGCGAACAGCCTCCAAAGCGCCCCACCGCTGCGCGCAGCGGCGGGGGCTTGTCATCAGGAGCTGCAGTCGGCGGCCGGGCGGGCTTCGAGCTTCTTCTCGGCGCCGTACTTGGCGGCCGTGCTCTTGACCATCGGCTTGATGATCTGCGAGTCGGCATCGAACCAGTCGGTGCTGAAGGCCCACTTGCTGCCGTCCCAGGTGTGGATGCGGGCGGCGCCCGAACCCACGTGGTCGGTGCACGAGGTGCTGATCGGGCCGCGCAGCACGCCCTTGAAGCCCAGCGCGTCCAGCTTGGCTTGCGTCAGGTTCAGGTTTTCCAGGCCCCAGCGCACTTGCTCGCCGGTCATGACCTTGCCCTTGCCAAACCGCTCCTGGGCCGCGCGGATGCCTTCCACGCCCATGGCCGCGCTGACCACGCCGCGCAGGTACAGGGTCTCACCCACTTCTTCCTTCGGCCCGGTGCCCTTGCCCTTGGCGTGCAGCTTGTCCAGGATTTCCTTGACGATGGGGGCGTTGCGGTCGGTGCCGTGCTGCAGGGTCACGGCGTTGTAGCCCTTGGCACCCTGGCCGACGTCGCGCACGTCGGGTTCGGCACCCGCCCACCACACGCCGTACATCTTGTCGCGCGGGTAGCCGGTGGCCTGGGCTTCCTTGAGCGCGGTGGAATTCATCACGCCCCAGCCCCACAGCAGCACGTAGTCGGGGCGGCTCTGGCGCACTTGCAGCCAGGTGGCTTTCTGCTCCACGCCCGGCGCGGTCACGGGCAGCAGTTGCAGATCGAAGCCGTGCATCTTGGCGCGCTCCTGCAGCAGGGGAATCGGTTCTTTGCCGAACGGGCTGTCGTGGTAGACCAGCGCAATCTTCTTGCCCTTGAGCTTGTCCAGGCCGCCTTCCTTCTTGCCGATGGCCTGCACGATCACGTCGGCGGCCACCCAGTAGGTGCCCAGCAGCGGGAAGTTCCATTTGAAGACCATGCCATCGGCACTTTCGCTGCGGCCATAGCCGGTGGTGATCAGCGGAATCTTGTCGACGGGGGCCTTTTCGGTCAGCGCGAAGGTGGCGCCGGTGGACCATGGATGGATCAGGGCCGCGCCGCCGTTCTTGCCCTTGAGGCGTTCGTAGCACTCCACCGAGCGCGCGGTGTCGTAGCCGGTTTCGCATTCTTCGACCAGGATCTTCACCCCGTTGATGCCGCCGCGCTCGTTGACCAGCTTGTAGTAGTCGACGATGCCGTTGGCCGTGGGCGTGCCGTTGGGCGCGTACGGGCCGGTGCGGTAGGAGAGCACGGGCAGGTACTGTTCCTGCGCCATGGCGGCAGGGGCCGTGAGCAGCGCACCGGCGCCGGCGGCGGTGAGGGCGGCTGCGAGAACGATCTTGCGAAGCTTCATGGATGTCTCCTGGGGTGGGTGGTGAAAGCGAGCGGGAAAAAACTCAGTGGGGGAAAGGCCAGAGGCGCAGCTTCTGCTTGCCGATGGACCACAGCCGTGCCAGCCCGTGTGGCTCGACGATGAGGAACCACACGATCAGCCCGCCGAAGATCATGAATTCGGCGTGGGCGACGGCGGTGGTGGAAACGGTCATGCCGAACAGGCCGGCCACGAAGGGCAGCAACTGGTTCAGCGCAATGGGCAGCACCGTGATGAAGGCGGCGCCGAACATGCTGCCCATGATGGAGCCCAGGCCGCCGATGATCACCATGAACAGCAGGCGGAAGGAGTAGTCGACCGAGAAGGCCGAGGGCTCCCAGGCACCCAGGTAGACGAAGGCCCACAGCGCACCGGCCACGCCGATGATGAAACTGCTGACCGCAAACGCGCTGAGCTTGGCGTACATCGGGCGGATGCCGATCACCGCGGCGGCCACGTCCATGTCGCGGATGGCCATCCACTCGCGGCCGATGGCCGAACGCACCAGGTTCTTGGCCAGCAGCGCGATGATCGCCAGGATGCTCAGGCAGAACAGGTACTTGCTGACCGCGCTTTCCAGGTGCAGGCCGAACACCTGCAGGTTCGACACAGCCACCGAACCCGAGGGCGTGTCCAGCGTGAACCACTTGATGCGCAGGAACATCCAGTCGGCAAAGAACTGCGCTGCCAGCGTGGCCACCGCCAGGTACAGACCGCGCACGCGCAGGCTGGGCAGGCCGAACAGGATGCCGAACAGCATCGCGCAGACACCCCCCAGGATCAGCGCCGGGATCAGCGGCATGCCCGGCACGCGCACGAAGAAGTTGTAGGCCCCGTAGGCGCCCACCGCCATGAAGGCGCCCGAGCCCAGCGAGATCTGGCCGCAATAGCCGACCAGGATGTTCACGCCCACGGCGGCGAGCGAGAAGATCAGGAACGGGATCAGGATGGCCCGCATCAGGTAGTCGCTGGCCAGCATCGGCACCGCGACGAAGGCCAGGGCCAGCAGCGCCAGGATGGCCCAGCGGTCCTGCGCGATCGGGAAGATCTGCTGGTCGGCGCGGTAGGAAGTCTTGAACTGGCCGTTTTCTCTGTAGAACATGTTCTTTTCCTTTTGTCTCAGCCTCTTCGGTGAGAAATGCCTGACCCAGCGCTCCCGAGGAACCGGCTTTGCCGGGCCTCAGGGAGCGTCCCCCTCCCGCCGAAGGCGAGAGAGGGGGAAGACGCGAAGCGGCGCAGGGGGTGTTTCATGTCATACCCGGTCGATGATTTTTTCGCCGAACAGCCCTTGCGGCCGAAACAGCAGGAACACCAGCGCCAGCACATAGGCGAACCAGATTTCGATGCCGCCGCCGACCAGTGGACCGATGTAGATCTCCGAGAGCTTTTCGCCCACGCCGATGATCAGGCCGCCGATGATGGCGCCGGGTACCGAAGTCAGCCCGCCCAGGATCACCACCGGCAGCGCGCGCAGCGCCACCGTGGTCAGCGAGAACTGCACGCCCAGCTTGGAGCCCCAGATGATCCCGGCCACCAGCGCGGTGATGCCGGCCACGCACCAGACGATGACCCAGATGCGGTTGAGCGGGATGCCAATGGACTGCGCCGCCTGGTGGTCGTCGGCCACGGCACGCAGCGCGCGCCCGGTGCTGGTCTTCTGGAAGAACAGGCTGAGCAGGGCCACCAGACAGGCCGCGATGATGGCCGCGACGATGTCTTCCTGGTTGATCAGCACACCGCCTTCGAACATGCTTTCGAACAGGAACAGCGGGTCCTTGGGCATGCCGATGTCGATCTGGTAGACGTTGGAGCCGAACAGCGACTGGCCCAGGCCGTCCAGAAAGTACGAGATGCCCAGCGTGGCCATCAGCAGCGTGGCACCTTCCTGGTTGACCAGGTAGCGCAGCACCAGGCGTTCGATCAGCCAAGCCAGCGCGAACATGCAGGCGGTGGCGATGGCGAAGGCGATCAGGTTGGCCAGCAGCTTGCTCTCCAGCCCCAGCCACTGCGGAATCCATTCAGAAAAGCGCGCCATCGCCAGCGCCGCGAACAGCACCATCGCGCCCTGGGCGAAGTTGAAGACGCCCGAGGCCTTGAAGATCAGTACGAAGCCCAGGGCGACCAGCGAATACAGCATGCCCGCCATCAGGCCGCCGATCAGTGTTTCAAGAAAAAATCCCATTTCAAATCCTCAGTGATTCACCAACACGCAGCGGCGAAAACGTGAGCGCCAATGCAGCAGACCAACGAAGGGGAACCCAGCCCAGGGCACCCGTGGAACCGGCTTTGCCGGGCCGCAGGGTGCGTGCCCCTCCCGCCACAGGCGAGAGAGGGGGAAGACGCGAAGCGGCGCAGGGGGTGCATCTCAATGACTCGTGCCGAGGTAGGCGCTGATGACTTCTTCGTTGTTGCGCACCTCGTCCGGGGTGCCGTCGCCGATCTTTTTGCCGTAGTCCAGCACCACCACGCGGTCGGAGATGTCCATCACCACGCCCATGTCGTGTTCGATCAGCACGATGGTGGTGCCGAACTCGTCGTTCACGTCCAGGATGAAGCGGCACATGTCCTGCTTCTCCTCGACGTTCATGCCCGCCATCGGTTCGTCCAGCAGCAGCACCTTGGGCTCCATGGCCAGCGCACGGCCCAGGTCCACGCGTTTCTGCAGGCCGTAGGGCAGGGTGCCCACGGGCGTCTTGCGGTAGGCCTGGATTTCGAGAAAGTCGATGATGTGTTCGACGAACTCGCGGTGCTGCTCTTCTTCTTTCTGCGCCGGCCCGATGCGCAGCGCCTGCAGCAGGATGTGGCTCTTCATGCGCAGGTTGCGGCCGGTCATGATGTTGTCGATCACGCTCATGCCCTTGAACAGCGCCAGGTTCTGGAAGGTGCGGCCGATGCCCATCTCGGCCACCTGCCGGCTGTTCATGCCCTTGAAGGTGCGGCCGCGGAAGGTGATGGCGCCTTCCTGCGGCTGGTACACGCCGTTGATGCAATTGAGCATGGAGCTCTTGCCGGCGCCGTTGGGGCCGATGATGGCGCGGATCTCGTGCTCCTTCACATTGAAGGAGATGTCGGTCAGCGCCTTGACGCCGCCAAATCGCAGGCTGATGTTCTGGACGTCGAGGATGACGTCGCCGATCTTCTTGGTGCTCATGCGGGTGTTTCCCTCGGGGTGCGCGCTGCGGCCTCAGGCCGCGGCCTTGACCGGCTGGAAGGTCTTGGCGTCCGAGATGCGCAGCGTGGCACTCACGCTGCCGCTGCGCCCGTCCTCGAACTTGACCTGGGTTTCGATGTACTGCTCGGCCTTGCCGCCGTAGAGCGCGTCGACCAGCACGCCGTACTTGTCGCCGATGAAGCCGCGCCGGACCTTGTTGGTGCGGGTCAGCTCGCCGTCGTCGGCATCCAGTTCCTTGTGCAGCACCAGGAAGCGGCTGATCTGGCTGCCGGCCAGCAGCTCGTCGCGGCTGAGGTCGGCGTTGACCTTTTCCACACAGTCCTTGATGAGTTCGTACACCTCGGGCTTGGCGGCCAGGTCGGTGTAGCCCGCGTACGGCAGGTTGCGCCGCTCGGCCCAGTTGCCCACGGCCTCGAAGTCGATGTTGATCATCACGCAGACCTTCTCGCGCCCGTCGCCGAAGGCCACCGCTTCCTTGATGTGCGAGAAGAACTTGAGCTTGTTCTCCACGTACTTGGGCGCGAACATGGCGCCGTCGTGCGCGCCGCCGAGCAGCCGGCCGACGTCCTTGACGCGGTCGATGATCTTCAGGTGGCCGTCCTTGTCGATGAAGCCCGCGTCGCTGGTGTGGTACCAGCCGTCGGCGCCGAGCACCTCTTCGGTGGCCTTGGGATTCTTGTAGTACTCCTTGAGCAGGCCCGGCGATCGGACCAGGATTTCCCCGGTGTCCGACAGCTTGATTTCCACGCCTTCGCAGGGCACGCCCACGGTGTCGGCGCGCGCCTCGTGGTCGGGCTGCAGGCACACGAACACGGCGGTTTCGGTGGAGCCGTAGAGCTGCTTGAGGTTGATGCCGATGCTGCGGTAGAAGCTGAACAGGTCGGGGCCGATGGCTTCGCCCGCGGTGTAGGCCACGCGCACCCGCGACAGCCCCAGGTTGTTGCGCAGCGGGCCGTAGACCAGCAGGTTGCCCAGGGCGTACTTCAGACCGTCCAGGAAGCCGACCGGCTTGCCGTCCATCCGGTCGGGGCCGACACGGCGGGCCACGTCCATGAAGGTGTGGAACATCTTGCGCTTGAGCGCGCCCGCGTCTTCCATGCGGATCATCACGCTGGTGAGCAGGCCTTCGAACACGCGCGGCGGGGCGAAGTAGTAGGTCGGGCCCACCTCCTTCAGATCGATGCTGACCGTGGCACCCGACTCGGGGCAGTTCACCACGTAGCCGGTGACCAGCCATTGCGCGTAGCTGAAGATGTTCTGCCCGATCCAGGCCGGCGGCAGGTAGGCCAGCACCTCGTCCTGGGGGGTCAGCCGGTCGAACTTGCTGCCGACGGTGGCGCGGTCGATCAGGGTGCGGTGGGTGTGCACCACGCCCTTGGGGTTGCCGGTGGTGCCCGAGGTGAAGAACATGGCGGCCACGTCCTCAGGCCGGGCCTTGGCGATCTCCTCGCGGAACAGGTCGGGGTGGGCCTTGGCGTGGGCCTGGCCGGCGCCGATCAGTTCGTCCAGGCCCGCCAGGCCGGGCTGGTCGTAGTTGCGCAGGCCGCGCGGATCGTCGTAGTACAGGTGCTGCAGCTGCGGGCACTGCGGCTGGATCTCCAGCATCTTGTCGACCTGCTCCTGGTCTTCCACCACCGCGAAGCGCACCTCGGCGTTGTTGATCGGGAACACGCATTCGGCAGCCACCGCGTCCTGGTACAACGGCACGGGAATGGCGCCCAGCGCCTGGGCGGCCATCATGGCGGCGTAAAGGCGCGGACGGTTGGCGCCGACGACGATGAGGTGCTCGCCGCGCTGCAGGCCGGCCTGGTGCAGCCCACAGGCGATGCTTTCGACCAGCTTGGCCATCTCGCCCCACGAGGTGGTCTGCCAGATCCCGTATTCCTTCTCGCGCATGGCCGGCGCTTCGGGCCGTTGCCTGGCGTGTTCCAGCAGCAGCTGGGGGAAGGTCGTTTGCATGGTGCTTGTCTCCTTGTGCCGCGCAATCGGGGCGGCGGGGTGGAGCGGATGGGCGACCACCGGCCACCGATCCGTACCAACTGGCCTGCATGGTAGGCACGATGTTTGACGTCGTGTTGTCGGTACGACGACAATCGAAGGGTCAACCCTCCTAGGACTTTCCCTAGCCAATGTGTCCCGGACTTGCCGCATGAGTGCCTTTCGCCCCTCCCGCCCTGGTTCGGTCCTGCGCGAGACCGCCCGTCCTCCCCAACGCGCCGAGCTGGACGAAATTCCCTGGGTGCGGGCCCTTTCCGGCGAAGAGCGGCTGCGCGCGGAGGAGGCGCTGATCGTGGGCGAGATCCAGGCCGGCGACACCATCTGCCGGTACGGCCGCACCGTGACCTACTGGTTCGGCCTGCTCGATGGTCTGCTCAAGATGAGCAACGACGACTCGCAGGGTTTTCTCATCACTTTCACCGGGATTGCCCCAGGGGGCTGGTTCGGGGAGGGCACGGCGCTCAAGCGCGAGGCCTATCGCTACAACGTGCTGGCCCTGCGGCGCAGCCGCGTGGCCGGTTTGCCGGTCGACACCTTCCACTGGCTGCTCGACCACTCGATCGGGTTCAACCGCTTCGTGATGAACCAACTGAACGAGCGCCTGGGGCAGTTCATCGCCGCGCGCGAGATCGACCGCATCAACAACCCCGACCTGCGCGTGGCGCGCAACCTGGCGGCGTTGTTCCATCCGCTGCTTTCGCCCAACGTGGGCGGCGTGCTGCGCATCACCCAGCAGGAACTGGCCTACCTGGTGGGGCTGTCGCGCCAGCGGGTGAACGAGGCCCTCGCCGCCCTGTCGGCCAAAGGCTGGATCCGGGTTGAATACGGCGGCCTGCGCATGCTCGACCTGCAGGCCTTGCGCACGGGCGAGCTGTAGGCGCCGACCGTCACGGCGGGGCAGGACCGTGGGATGATTCGCACATGACCGAAAAAACCACCAAGACGCTGCAACTCAAACCCCAGGCGGCCACCGGCAAACCCACCGCCCCGCGGCCGCCTGTGCGGCCCCGGGGACCGGCGCGTGCCCGTCCGCTGTCGGAGGTTCAGGCCGAGCGGGCGGCCTACGAAGCGGCCCGCGAAGCGTGGAACCCGCCGGGCGAACGCAGCGCCCCCCGGGGGCCGGCGCGCCCGGGGGGGGCACCGGCTGGGCGCCAGGGCAGCGAGCGCGGTGAACGCGGTGATCGTGGTGATCGTGGTGATCGTGGTGATCGTGGTGATCGTGGTGATCGTGGTGATCGTGGTGATCGTGGTGATCGTGGTGATCGTGGTGATCGCGGCCCCCGAAACGAACGCACCGAGCGTGGTGAGCGGCCACCGGGGCGAACCAATCCGGCGGCCCGAGCACCGCGCCCGCTGGCTGCGGAGCGCTCGCCGGGCGACAGTATCCGCCTCAACAAGCGGCTGGCCGATCTGGGCCTGTGTTCGCGGCGCGAGGCCGACGAATGGATCGAGCGCGGCTGGGTGGAAGTCAACGGCCAGACGGCGCAGATGGGCCAGGCCGTGACCGAGGCCGACCGCATCGACGTGCTGCCCGCCGCCCAGCACCGGCAGGACAGCCGCGTGACCATCCTGCTGCACAAGCCCGTGGGCTACGTGAGTGCGCAGGCCGAAGACGGCCACGAAAGCGCCGCCGTACTGGTGCAGCCCCGCAACCAGTGGCGCAGCGACCCGCTCATCCGGCGCGGGCCGAGCTGGCAGCCGCAGCACGCGCGCGGCCTGGCGCCGGCCGGCCGGCTCGACATCGACTCCACCGGCCTGCTGGTGCTCACGCAGGACGGCCGCGTCGCCCGCACCCTGATCGGCGAGGATTCCGGCATCGAGAAGGAATACCTGGTGCGGGTGCACTGGGCGCCCAACGGACCCAAGGGTGCGGACGTGGTCACGCAGGATGTGCAGGCTGTGTTTCCCGCCGAAAGTCTGGCCTTGCTGCGCCACGGCCTCAGCCTGGATGACCAGCCGCTCAAGCCGGCACAGGTCGACTGGCAGAACCCCGAGCAGCTGCGCTTTGTGCTCACCGAAGGCAAGAAGCGCCAGATTCGCCGCATGTGCGAACAGGTCGGTTTGCACGTGGTGGGGCTCAAGCGCATCCGCATGGGCCGCATCGTGCTGGGCCAACTGCCGGTGGGCCAGTGGCGCTACCTGCGGCCGGACGAGCGTTTCTGAACCGGGGCCTGGACGGCCCCACCCGAAGCGAGGAAGCCCATGTCTGGTGGTGACTGGAAAGAACTGTACGACGCGGCCTGCACCGGGGACGAGGCGCTGGCGCGCTACCACCTCAGTGCCGGGGTGGACCCCAACTACCAGCACCCGGAGGTGATGTGCACGCCGCTGGTGGCGAGCCTGGTCCACGGGCACGACGCCGTGGCCCAACTGCTGCTCGAACACGGTGCCGACCCCAACCTCCGCTCCGACTTCGACGACCTCACGCCCCTGGAGGCCGCGACCCGCCATGGGCGGGCGCCCTTCGTCAAGCGCCTGAAGGCGCTGGGCGCTGAGCCGCGCCGGCCCAAGCCGTTCTGGTGGCGCTGGCTGCCGGTGTGATCGCCGGTCCCGGCAGGGCTTGAAACCCTGCCCTGCGCCCATAATTTCGCCCTTGCGCGTGCTGCCTGCCCGCCGGCTGTCGCCAGCCCGGGGCACGGGCAGCGGTTTCCTTTGTCACTCTTTTTGATCCGAGCATGAGCAAACAGACCCTGAACTTCCAGGCCGAAGTGGCCCAGCTGCTGCACCTCGTCACCCACTCGCTGTACTCCAACAAGGAAATCTTCCTGCGCGAACTGATTTCCAACGCGTCGGACGCCTGCGACAAGCTGCGTTTCGAGGCGCTGGACCAGGCCTCGCTGTACGAGGACGCCCCGAACCTCGAAGTGCGCGTGGCCTTCGACAAGGACGCCCGCACGCTCACCATCACCGACAACGGCATCGGCATGAGCCAGGCCGAGGCGGTGGAGCACCTGGGCACCATCGCCAAGAGCGGCACCAAGGACTTCATGGGACGCCTCAGCGGCGACCAGAAGAAGGACGCGCAGCTCATCGGCCAGTTCGGCGTCGGCTTCTATTCGGGCTTCATCGTGGCCGACCGCATCACGGTGGAAAGCCGCCGTGCCGGCCTGCCTGCTGCCGAAGGCGTGCGCTGGGTCAGCGCCGGCACGGGCGACTTCGAGGTCGAGACCATCGAGCGCGCGGCCCGCGGCACCAGCGTGATCCTGCACCTGCGCGAGGACGCCACCGAGTACCTGAGCCACTGGAAGCTCCAGCAGATCATCGGCAAGTACTCCGACCACATCAGCCTGCCCATCCTGATGCAGAAGGAGACCTGGGACGCCGAGAAGAGCGAGTACGTCACCCAGGACGAATGGGAAGCCGTCAACTCGGCGTCGGCCCTGTGGACCCGGCCCAAGAAGGACATCAGCGGCGAGCAGTACGTCGAGTTCTACAAGGTCATCAGCTACGACCAGGAAGCCCCGCTGGCCTGGAGCCACAACCGCGTCGAAGGCAGCACCGAATACACGCAACTGCTGTACATCCCGGCCAAGGCGCCGGCCGATCTCTGGAACCGCGACCGCAAGGCCGGCATCAAGCTGTACGTCAAGCGCGTGTTCATCATGGACGAGGCCGACGCGCTGATGCCGGCCTACCTGCGCTGGGTCAAGGGCGTGGTCGACTCGGCCGACCTGCCGCTCAACGTGAGCCGCGAACTGCTGCAGGAAAGCCGCGATGTGAAGGCCATCCGCGAAGGCAACACCCGCCGCGTGCTGGCCATGCTGGAAGACCTGGCCCGGAAGGACAAGGCGCCCGAGACCGCCGAGGGCCAGGACGGCGTGACCGACGTGGTCAGCGAAGAAGACAAGGCCGAACAGGCCCAGGACGCGGGCAAGTACACCGCCTTCTACGCCGAGTTCGGCGCCGCGCTCAAGGAAGGCCTGGGCGAGGATTTCGCCAACCGCGAGAAGCTGGCCAAGCTGCTGCGTTTCGCCTCCACGCAGAGCGATGCGGTGAGCGTGTCCTTCGCCGACTACAAGGCGCGCATGAAGGATGGCCAGAAAGCCATTTACTACATCACCGCCGACACGCTGGCGGCGGCCAAGAACAGCCCGCAGCTCGAACTCTTCCGCAAGAAGGGCATCGAGGTGCTGCTGATGACCGACCGCGTCGATGAGTGGGCGCTGTCGTTCCTGCCGGAGTTCGACGGCACGCCGCTGCAGAGCGTGGCCAAAGGCGCGGTCGATCTGGGCGAACTGCAGGACGAGGACGAGAAGAAGGCGGCCGAGCAGGCGGCCGAGAGCTTCAAGCCGGTGCTGGAGAAGCTCAAGGCGTCGCTCAAGGACAAGGCCAAGGACGTGCGCGTGACCACGCGCCTGGTCGATTCCCCGGCCTGCCTGGTGGTGGAAGACGGCGACTATTCCACCCAGCTGGCACGGCTGCTCAAGTCGGCCGGCCAGAAGGCGCCCGAGGTGCAGCCCATCCTCGAAGTCAACGCGGAACACCCGCTGGTGAAGAAACTTGACGGCTCCAGCCACTTTGACGATCTGGCGCACATCCTGTTCGACCAGGCGCTGCTGGCCGAAGGCGGTCTGCCGGACGATCCTGCGGCCTACGTGCGGCGTGTGAACGCGCTGTTGGCCTGAGCCTGCCAACCTCGCGAAAAAGGGCGCCCCAGGGCGCCCTTTTTTTCTGCAGCGCGGGGCGTTGGCCCCGGCCGCCCGGCACTCAGGCCAGGGTGATGGTGACGTCGATGTTGCCGCGCGTGGCGTTGGAGTAGGGGCAGACCTGGTGGGCGGTGTCGACCAGGGCTTGCGCGGCCGCGCGGTCCATGCCGGGCAGGTGCACCGTCAGGCGTGCGGCGATGCCGTAGGCCTGGCCGACCGGGCCCAGGTCCACCTCGGCATCGATGGCCACATCGGCCGGCACGCTGATCTTCTGCTTGGCGGCCACGGCCTTGATGGCGCCGATGAAGCAGGCGGAGTAGCCGGCGGCGAACAGCTGTTCGGGGTTGGTGCCGGTGCCCGACGTGCCGGGCGGCGAGAGCTTCACGTCCAGGCGGCCGTCGTCGGTGCGCGAGGCGCCGTCGCGGCCACCGGTGGTGTGGGCGTGGGCGGTGTAGAGGACTTTATCGAGCGATGCCATGGTGGTCTTCCTTGAAGTGGGCTTGCGGGGCAAGCGGGGTGGTGAACGGAAAAAGGGATCAGGTGTGGAGGCGGGACCGCAGCCCCTGCAACTGCCGGGTCATGGCGCGGATCTCGTCCAGCTCGCACTGCGTGGCCTGCCGGATGCAGGCCGGAATGCGCAGGGCGCGCGCCTTCAGTTGCCGGCCGCTGGGGGTCAGGCGCACCAGCACGCGGCGCTCGTCCGCGGTGTCGCGCAAACGGCTCACATGGCCGGCGGCTTCGAGGCGCTTGAGCAGCGGGGTCAGCGTGCCCGAATCGAGGAACAGGCGCTCGCCGAGTTCGGAGACGGTCAGGCCATCGCGCTCCCACAGCGCCAGCAAAGCCAGGTACTGCGGATAGGTCAGCCCGAGTTCGTCCAGCATCGGTTTGTAGAGCTTGGTCATGGCCAGCGATGCGGAATACAGCGCGAAGCACAGTTGGTTGTCCAGCAGCAGGGACGGGTCGTTGTCGGTCATCGGGGAGGCCATGGGTCGTATTATTTCGAACAATTAAATTGTGTGCAATGTAATTGTTCGAAAGACCCTAGTGTCGACCCAGGATAAGGCCCGGAACGGGTGGGGGCTTCGGGTCCGTGGCCCTTACCGGGCCGTGGTCACCTGCTGGAGTTCGGCGAGCAGTTGCGAGGCGCGCTGGGTGTGGAGGGCCTGCTGCTGGGTGGCGGCCTGGATCTCGTCCAGCGCCTGCCGGGTCTGGTTCAGGGCGTGGAGCAGGTGACGCAGGCAGGTTTCGGTGTCGCCGGACAGACGCCGGCCTTCTTCGGCCTGGCGCCCGGTCTGGCTCAGGTGCCGGGCGAGTTCCCGGGTGGCTTCGGAAGAGCGGTCGGCCAGCCGGCGCATCTCCTCGGTGACGACCACGAGGCCCTGTTCACCGGCGCGCGCGGCCTCGACCGCCCCGTTCAGGGCCGTCTGGTGAGACTGTCCGGCGATCTCGCCGATCAGCCCGAGAACCTGGTGCACGCTGTCGCTGGTCTGGCAGAGTGCGTCCGCAGTGGCCTGGATGCGGGTCAGGCAGCGGCCGCTCTCTTCCGCCTGATGCTGGGTGTCGTTGCCCAGGCGGCGCGACTGGCGGACCTGGTCGTCCAGGTGTCCGAGGCCACCCTGCATCGCGTTGAGCGTCTCCGACAGGGCATCGATCTGGCGGCCGAACCGCTGTTCGCGCTGTACCTGCTCGGTCACGTCCATGGCGAACTTGACGATTTTCCAGGGCCTGCCCTGGTGGTCGAGGACGGGGTTGTAGGTGGCCTGGATCCAGACCTCGGTGCCCTGTTTGCTCAGGCGGCAGAAACGGCCACTCTGAAAACGGCCCTGTGCCAGGTCGGCCCAGAAGTGCCGGTACGTGGGCGACGCCAGCACATCGGGCGGGCAGAAGAGACTGTGGTGCTGCCCCAGCACTTCGTGCTCGGCGTAGCCCAGTGCCCGCAGGAAGTTGGCGTTGGCCGAGAGCACACGGCCTTCGAGGTCGAATTCGACCACCGCCTGCGAGCGCGAGAGCGCGTCGATCTTGCTGGTGGCTTCGGCGGCGAGGCGCTTGGCCTCGGTGATGTCGGTGCTGAACTCCACCACCTTGAGGACCCGGCCCGCGGTGTCGAAAACCGGGTTGTAGCTGGCGCGCACCCAGACATCGTTGCCCTGTTTGTCGACCCGGTGGAATACGCCGGCGAGCAGCTCGCCGCGGGCCAGCTGGGCCCAGCGCTCCTGGTATTCGGGGGAGCGCGCGCGGTCTTCGGTGCAGAACATGCGGTGATGCTGGCCCACGACTTCGTCAAGTGTGTAGCCCAGCGTTTCGAGGAAGTTGTCGTTGGCGTGCAGCACGTGCCCGCTCAGATCGAATTCGACCACGCCCTGGACGCGGTCGATGGCGCGGGTCAGGCTTTCGTTGTCGGCGGTGCGGCGCTTGATGTCGGTGATGTCGGTGGCGAACTTGACCACCTTCACCGGGTAGCCTTCGGGGTCGAACACCGGGTTGTAGCTGGCCTGGATCCAGACCGGCTGGCCGTCGCTGCGCAGACGCCGGAACTCGCCGCTGTGCACCCGGCCAGAGGCGAGCTGGTCCCAGAAAGCATCGTAGGCGCGGCTCTGCGCGTAGGCGGGTTCGCAGAACAGGCGGTGGTGCTGGCCCCGGATCTCGCTCAGGGAATAGCCCATGAGCCGCAGGAAGTTGTCGTTGGCGTGCAGCACGTGCCCGCTGAGGTCGAACTCGATGACCGCCTGCACACGGTCGATCGCGTCGATCAGGGCCTGCACCTCGGCGCCCTGCTGTTTGCGTTCGGTGATGTCGGTGGCGAACTTGATCACGCGGACGGGTTGCCCCTCCGAGTCCAGCACCGGGTTGTAGCTGGCCTGGATCCAGACTTCGCGCCCGTCCTTGCCCAGCCGCTTGAACTCCCCGCTGTGGACCTGGCCGGAAGCAAGGTGGTCCCAGAACGCGGTGTATTCGGCAGTCTGGCTGTGGCCCGGGGTGCAGAACATGCGGTGGTGTTGGCCCTGGATGTCTTCGAGGCGGTAGCCCATCAGGTCCAGAAAGATGTCGTTCGCGTGCAGGACATGGCCGCCGAGGTCGAACTCGATGACGGCCTGGACCCGGTCGATCGCGGCCAGGCGCGCGGCCACGTCGGCGTGGAAATCCTTGCTGTCGGTGAGGTCGCTGGCCAGGTGCAGCACCCGCAGGACCACGCCTTCGCTGTCGACCGTCGGATGGAAGTGCGAGAGGAGCCAGAGGTGGCGGCCGTCGCGCGCGAGGTTCTGGAATTCACCGGTCACGCCCTGGCCCTGCGCCAGGTGTTCCCAGGCAATTTCGTGCGCCTCGTCGCCCGGCAGGCACAGTTCCAGATAGTGCCGGCCAACGAGGGACTCCGTGGTGTAGCCGAGCATCTGGACGAAGCGCTCGTTGGCGCGAAGCAGGGTGCCGTCGGCCGCGTACTCGGCAATGGCGTGGGCCTGATCGATGGTCTCCAGCATGGCTTGCTGCGCCAGGTGGTCGGTTTCGGCAGCGAAGCGGGTCTCAAGGCGGGAGTAGGCGGTCATGGGGTCCTGACTGACGAAGATCGAAGGGCGCGGCGGTTTTGCGCGCAGCGCGTCCTGAAGTCATCGTCGGGGCGAGCGCGTTCTTGAACATGCACCTGTGGCGGTCAGGGGCTTTTGAACCGTGGCGTTGCCAGGCGTGGGAAAACGGCTATGCCCTTTGCCTGCCGGGCGCGCCGGCCAGCGCTGATGGCGCCCGGCTCAGGCCACCAGCGGCGGCGCCTGCATGTCTTCGATCTGTTCGACCAGCATGTCCACCTGGCCTTGCCAGTAATCGCGGCTGCCGAACCAGGGGAAATTGATCGGGAAGGTGGGGTCGTCCCAGCGGCGGGCGATCCAGGCGCTGTAGTGGATCAGGCGCAATGTGCGCAGCGGCTCGATCAGGGCGAGTTCGCGCCGGTCGAAGTCGCGCACCTGTTCGTAGCCGTCGAGCAGGGCGCCGAGCTGCTGGTTGCGCTGGGCGCGCTCGCCCGAGAGCAGCATCCACAGGTCCTGCACGGCCGGGCCGGTGCGGGCATCGTCCAGGTCGACGAAGTGCGGGCCGGCGCCGGGCTGACCGTCCGGGGTCCAGAGGATGTTGCCCGGATGGCAATCGCCGTGCAGGCGCAGGCTGCGGTGGTCGGCGGACAGCGGCTGGGGTTGCAGCAGCCAATGGGATTCAATGAGTGTGAGCGCTTCCTCGCAATGCCGCGTCCAGGCGCTGCGCACTTCGGGCGCGATGGCTTCGTGCGCCAGCAGCCAGTCGCGCGGCTCGTGCAGGAAGGTCTGGCTGTCCAGCGCCGGCCGGTGCTGGAAAGGCCGGGCAGCGCCCACGCTGTGCAGGCGGGCGAGGAAGCGGCCGATCCACTCCAGCACGTCGAAGTCGTCCAGTTCCGGGCGGCGGCCGCCGCGGCGCGGGCTGACGGCAAAGGCAAAGCCGTCGAAATGGTGCAGCGTGCGGCCGTTCAGTGGCAGCGGGGCGACAACGGGCACTTCGGCGGCCACCAGTTCGGCCGCGAAGTCGTGTTCCTCCTGAATCTGGGCGTCGCTCCAGCGTCCGGGTCGGTAGAATTTCACCACCACCTGGCTGTGCCCGTCCACGGGCGATTCGAGCGCGGCCTGGTAGACCCGGTTCTCATAGCTGCCCAGGGTGTCCAGCCGGCCGTCGCCCCAGAGGCCGACGCTGGCCAGCGCGTCGAGCACCCGGTCCGGCGTGAGCCGGGCGTAAGCGTGACCGGCAGGCGGGGTGGGGGGCGCGTGGGTGGAATCGTTCGTGGGCATCGGGCGATTGTCGCTGTGCCGGCAGTGGTGGCGGCGCGTCCTTATGATCGCCCCATGCCGAAACCGTCTTCACGCCACCGCGCCGCACCCACGCTGCAGCAGCAACTGCCCGAGTTGCGCGAGGGCCAGTCCGTCGAACTGCTGCAGGAGCTGCACATCCTCACGCGCGAGGGCAAGCTCAACCAGGATACGCGGCGCAAACTCAAGCAGGTCTACCACCTGGTGCAATTCATCGAGCCGCTGCTGCAGCAGGTGCTGGACGAGCGTGGCGACGTGACACTGGCCGACCACGGCGCCGGCAAATCCTACCTGGGGTTCATCCTCTACGACCTGTTCTTCAAGGCCAAGGCCACCGGCTGGGTGTACGGCGTGGAGGCGCGCAGCGAGCTGGTCGAGAAATCGGTGGCGCTGGCGCAGCGCCTCGGGTTTCAGCGCATGAAGTTTCTGGCCACCACCGTGCAGCAGGCCATGGACCACCCGGACCTGCCGCCGCAGATCGACGTGGTGACGGCACTGCACGCCTGCGACACCGCCACCGACGACGCCATCGCCTTCGGCCTGGCGCGCCAGGCGCGTTTCATGGTGCTGGTGCCTTGCTGCCAGGCCGAAGTGGCGTCGGTGATGCGCCAGCACAAGGCACTGAACCTGTCGCGCACGCCGCTGGCCGAACTCTGGCGGCACCCGCTGCACACACGCGAGTTCGGCAGCCAGATCACCAACGTGCTGCGCTGCCTGCAACTGGAGGCGCAGGGCTACGAGGTCACGGTGACCGAACTCGTGGGCTGGGAGCACTCCATGAAGAACGAGCTGATCGTGGCGCGCCGGCGGCCGTCTCCGCAGGCTGCTCTGCAGGCCCGCGCGGGCGAACGCCTGCGGGCCTTGCTGGACGAATGCGGTCTGCAGCCGCTGGCCGGGCGCTTCAGCGCCTGACCAGGGCGTTTATTTGCCGGGTGCTTTCGCCGGCGGCTTGGTCGCGGGCGCATTGCCGCTGGCGGGGCCCTGGGCGGCCGCGAGGCGGTCGCCGATGGACTTTTCCAGGGCCTGCACCCGCGGGCCCACCGTGCTGCGGGTTTCGGCCACCAGCTTCGACTGCAGCGCCTGTTGCATCTCGCTGCTGAGTTGCTGGTACTTGGCGAACGCGGGGGATTCGAGCACGGCGATGACCTGGCGCAGCTCGTCCTCGGTGAACTTCTGCTCCAGCAGGCTGCCGACGGTGGACGGCGCCAGCGCGACCGCGCGGCTGCGCACCTGGGGCACGGTGTCGTTCAGGTATTTCTGTACGTCGCCCTGCACATCTTTGCCCAGGGCGTCCTGTTTGTCGGCCGGCACGCGGGCAGCGACCACCTGGCTCGCCCGTTCGAGCAGGATGGCGGCCGGTTCCTCGACCAGGGAGCGGGCCAGGTTCTCGATGCCGGGCTGCTGCAGGCGAACCAGTTTGCTCACCAGCTCCTTTTTGGCGGGGCTGGCGGGCTCGGGCGCCTGGGCGTGGGCCAGGGTGGCGCAGGCACACAGCAGGAACACGGCCGGGGCGTGGCGTGGCAGATGCGGGCGCAGGCGGGCCAGCGGGAACATTTGTTGGAGCTTCATATTCGTAGTGGACCACAAGCCCATGTCGGGTTTGTAACCGGTCGGTGTCCGGGTGTGCATTTCTGCCGGCTTGGCCCGATGGTCAGGGGCTGCCGTCGCGGTTACGATCCGCCCTCCAGACCGACCACAACCCCAGGAGGCCCGCGCCGATGCCCGAAGACATGACCTTTCTGTTGCAGGCCGTGACCTGGCCGCTGGTGTTGCTGGTGGCCTGGTTCCTGGGGGAACGTCTGAACGAGTCGGCGGGCATTCCCCGGGTCAGCAGTTACGTGGCGGTGGGGCTGGTGGCCAGCCTGTTCAACCTGCCCGGGGTGACCGAGTCCGTGCCGGGCTTGCCGTTCCTGGCCAATGTGGCGCTGTCGCTGGTGCTGTTCGAACTGGGCTACCGCATCCATCTGCGCTGGTTCCGCCACAACCCCTGGGTGTTGGTGCTCGGGCTGGTGGAATCGGTGCTGACTTTTGCGCTGGTGTATTTCGCCGCCGGCTGGTTCGAGCTGCCGGTGGACACCCGGCTGATCATCGCGTCGCTGTCGGTCTCGGCCTCGCCGGCCGGTATCGTGCGCGTGGCCAACGAACTGCGCAGCACCGGCCAGGTGACCGAGCGGGTGCTGCACCTGTGCGCCATCAACTGCATGGTGGCGGTGCTGGCGCTCAAGCTGGTGGTGGGGTACTGGCACCTGTCCACCTCGGGCGACATGGTGCAGGCCGTGCTGGGCAGCGTGCACGTGCTGGTGACGTCGGTGGCCGCAGGCGCGCTGTTGGGCGTGGCCATGCCGGCGTTGCTGCGGGCCCAGCGCATCCAGGCGCGTGACGTGACCCTGGTGTTCGCGCTGGCGGTGCTGCTGCTGACGACCCTGTCCTACGGGCTCAAGCTGTCTCCGCTGCTGGCCGCGCTGACTTTCGGCATCGTGGCCCGCGAGCGCCGCGTGCACCTGACCAACGCCCAGCGCGGTTTCGGCACGGCGGGCGATCTGCTCAACATCTTCATGTTCGTCTACATCGCTGCCCTGCTGGACTGGCGGGCGGTGCCCGCGGGCCTGGCGCTGGGGCTCACGCTGATGGTGGTGCGCACGGCCTCCAAAGTGCTGTGCAACGTGGCTGCGGCGCGGCTGTCGGGCAGCACCGAGCGCAAGGGCGTGCTGGCCGGGCTGGCGCTCATGCCGATGTCGGCCTTTGCCATCCTGCTGCTGGAGCAGAGCCGCATCCTGGGCTTTGCCCCGGCGCGCGATGTGCTGGCGGTGATGGCCTTCATGATGCTGGTGCAGGAACTGCTGGGCCCGCTGGTCACGCAGCGCGCCTTGCACGCCGCGGCCGAAACCCACGTCACCCAGGAGCCCTGAACCATGCCGTTGGAAACCTTCAAGGCCTCCGAGTCGCTGACCCTGGGGGTCGAGCTTGAACTGCAACTGGTCAACACCTACGACATGGACCTGTCCAGCAGCGCCAACGACCTGCTGGAACTGCTGCGGCGCAAGCCTTTCCCGGGCACGGTCACGCCGGAGATGACGCAGAGCATGATCGAGATCGCCACCGACGTGCAGAGCGAACACGGGCCGTTGCTGGCGCAGTTGCGCGCCATTCGCGACACGCTGGTGCATGCGTGCGACCGGCTCAACATCGAGATCGCCGGGGGCGGCACCCACCCGTTCCAGCGCTGGTTCGAGCAGCGCATCTTTTCCAAGCCTCGCTTCCAGGAGCTGTCGGGCCTGTACGGCTACCTGGCCAAGCAGTTCACGGTGTTCGGCCAGCACGTGCACGTGGGCTGCAGCTCGCCCGACGAGGCGCTGTTCCTGCTGCATTCGCTCAACCGCTACGTGCCGCACTTCATCGCGCTGTCGGCCTCGTCGCCGTTTTCGCAGGGGGTGGACACGTTGTTCGACTCGGCGCGCCTGAATTCGGTGTTCGCGTTCCCGCTGAGCGGGCGGGCGCCGTTCATGCTGAGCTGGGAAGAGTTCGCCAATGTCTACTTCACCAAGATGGAGAGCACCGGCGTGGTCAAGTCGATGAAGGACTTCTACTGGGACATCCGGCCCAAGCCCGAATACGGCACCATCGAGCTGCGTGTGTGCGACACGCCGCTGACGGTGGAGCGCGCCGCCGGCCTGGCTTGCTATCTGCAGGCGCTGTGCCGCCATCTGCTGGAGCGCAACGAGCCGCCGCCGGAGGAAGACGACTACCTCGTCTACACCTACAACCGCTTCCAGGCCTGCCGCTTCGGCCTGGACGGCATGATGGTCAATCCCAAGACGCGCGAGCAGATCAGCATCCGCGAAGACGTGCTGGCCACCCTGCGCAAGATCGCCCCCCATGCCGACGCGCTGCAGTCCCAGGCCGCGATGGACGAGATCGAACGCACGGCCGCGCGCGACGGCAACCACGCCAGCTACCTGCGCAAGTGTTACGCCGCCAGTGGCAGCGTTCAAGGCGTGGTGGCGGCCAGCGTCGAGGCCTTGCGGGCCTGAAATCCCCGCATTTGCCCGGCTCCGACGGCGTCCGGAGGCCGGAAAAGCCGGGGGTTTTCCGGCCAGTTCCGGCTTTGTCGGGCGGCTTCCTACACACGGCATGGCAGGGCGCCGACTTAACCTTCTGAAACAGCCCAAATACAGTTTGTGACATCGACAAACGAATTGTCATCGCCACAAACCCCCCGCTTTTCAGGACACCGCCATGAACTCCGCTGCCAACCGCCTCAACCCCTTCGTGCTGATGCTGGACCCCGAAGCCGTGATCAGCGCCATGGAAAGCAGCCGGCCGCTGCGCAGCCTGCGCCAGCGCGTGTGCCGGCCGCTGGACAAGCCGTTGATCCCGATCACGCATCCGCAGACCCAGGCTTTCGACGCCGCCATCGATGAAGACGCCTTCACCGACGGCGGGTGCGACTGGTACGCCCAGGCCCAGCCGGCGCTGCACGCCGTGCACTGAGCGCGGCCTTTCAAAGGGGGCGCCGCGTCCAGGGACGGGGCCGGCGCGATCCCCAGGGCTTCAGGCGCACCGGCTGCCCCGCGCCAACGGGCCTGCAGTCCTACAATCGGCGCTCCCCGGTTCTGCCGCCTCCCCCGCCCAATCCGTCACCGACGTGGAATTTTCCGTTGCCCTGCAATATGTGTTGCCCAAGCAGGCGTTGACCCGCCTGGCCGGGCGGCTTGCGCGCGCCCAGGCGGGCGCCCTGACCGAGACGGCCATCCGCCGCTTCATCCAGCGTTACGGGGTGGACATGTCCGAGGCGGCCAATCCGGACCCAGCCAGTTACCGCAGCTTCAACGAATTCTTCACCCGGACCTTGCGCCCCGGGGCGAGGCCGTTGTCGGCGGCCGATTTCCTGTGCCCGGTCGATGGCGCCATCAGCCAGTTCGGCCCGATCCAGCGCGACCAGATCTTCCAGGCCAAGGGGCATCACTATTCCACGCAGGCCTTGCTGGGGGGCGACGCGGGGCTGGCCAGCCAGTTCGACGACGGCGACTTCGCCACCATCTACCTCAGCCCGCGCGACTACCACCGCATCCACATGCCCAGCGCCGCGCGGCTGCGCCGCATGATCCACGTGCCGGGGGCGCTGTTTTCGGTCAATCCCGCCACGGCCCGCGGCGTGCCCGGCCTGTTTGCGCGCAACGAGCGGGTCGTGTGTCTGTTCGACGTGCCGCACGGCCCGCGGCACGAGAAACGCCCCTTTGCCATGGTGCTGGTGGGGGCCACCATCGTCGGCAGCATGGCCACCGTCTGGCATGGCGTGGTGAACCCGCCGCGCCCCGGTCAGGTGCGGGAATGGCCGTACGACGACCAGAGCTTTGTGCTGGATCGTGGCGAAGAAATGGGCTGCTTCCTGCTGGGTTCCACCGTGGTGATGCTCTGGCCCCGGCACACGATCGACTTCAACCCCCAATGGCAGCCGGGCCTCGCGGTGCGCATGGGCCAGGCCATGGGCACGGCCGTGCCCGACGAACCCGACACCCTTCCCCATCCTCAGGACCTTTCATGACCACGCTCGGCACCCCGCTTTCCCCTTCGGCCACCCGCGTCATGCTGCTGGGCAGCGGCGAACTGGGCAAGGAGGTGCTGATCGCGCTGCAGCGCCTGGGCGTCGAGACCATTGCGGTCGACCGCTACGACAACGCGCCCGGCCAGCAGGTGGCGCACCATGCGCGCACCATCACCATGAGCGACCCGGCGCAGCTCAAGGCGCTGATCGAGGCCGAACGCCCGCACCTGGTGGTGCCCGAGATCGAAGCCATCGCCACGCCCATGCTGCAGGAGCTGGAGGCGGCGGGTGTGGTGACCGTGATCCCGACGGCGCGCGCCGCGCGCCTGACCATGGACCGCGAGGGCATCCGCCGCCTGGCGGCCGAAACCCTGGGTCTGCCCACCAGCCCTTACCGGTTCTGCGACTCGCTGGCCGAGCTGCAGGCGGCCATCGACGCCGGCATCGGCTACCCCTGCATCGTCAAGCCGGTGATGAGCTCCAGCGGCAAGGGCCAGAGCAAGATCGACGGACCGGCCGACGTGCAGAAAGCCTGGGATTACGCCATGGCCGGCGGCCGGGTGAGCCACGGACGGATCATCGTCGAGGGCTTCATCGACTTCGACTACGAGATCACGCAACTGACGGTGCGCGCCAAGGGCGCGGATGGCGTGGTCCATACCCACTTCTGCGACCCGATCGGCCACGTGCAGGTCGGTGGTGACTATGTCGAGAGCTGGCAGCCCATGGCCATGTCGGCGGCCGCGATCGACCAATCACGCCAGATCGCCAAGACCGTGACCGACGATCTGGGCGGCCTGGGGCTGTTTGGCGTGGAACTGTTCGTCAAGGGTGATCAGGTCTGGTTCAGCGAAGTCAGCCCGCGTCCGCACGACACCGGCCTGGTCACGCTGTGCACCCAGCACCAGAGCGAGTTCGAGCTGCACGCGCGCGCCATCCTGGGCTTGCCGGTCGACACCCGCCTGCGCAACCCGGGCGCCAGCGCCGTGATCTACGGTGGTGTCGACGCCCAGGGCATCGTGTTCGATGGCGTGGACGAAGCCCTGGCGGTGCCCGGCACCGATCTGCGCCTGTTCGGCAAGCCCGAGAGCTTCACCAAGCGCCGCATGGGTGTGGCGCTGGCGCGCGCCGAGACCACCGATGCCGCGCGGGCGAACGCCAAGCTGGCGGCGAGCAAAGTGCAGCCGCGCAGGGGCTGAAGCCGTCCGAACGGTGCGCCTTCATGCAGGGGCACCGTGGAACCGGCTCCGCTGGGCCACAGGTGCTGCCCCTCTGCCCAGCGCCGCGTGGCGGCGCGCAAGAGCGGGGGGAGGCCGCGTCAGCGGCGCAGGGGGGTGACCCTGCTACTCGTGTCGCAAGGCGTCGATCGGGTTCAGTCGAGCAGCGCTGCGGGCCGGGAAATAGCCGAACACCACGCCGATGGCGGCCGAGAACACAAAGGACAGCAGGTTCACGCTGGCGTTGAACTGGTAGGGCACGTTCATGACGGCCGACAGGCCAATCGATGCCAGGGTCGCCAGCACGATGCCGGCCAGCCCGCCCAGGGCGGCCAGGACCACGGCTTCGATCAGGAACTGCAGCAGCACCTCGCGTTCGAGCGCGCCGATGGCCAGGCGCAGACCGATTTCGCGCGTGCGCTCGGTGACGCTCACCAGCATGATGTTCATGATGCCGATGCCCCCCACCAGCAGGCTCACGGCGGCCACGGCGCCCAGCAGCATGGTCATCACCTGGGTGGTGCCCGAGAGCGTGTCGGCGAGCTGCTTGGTGTCCAGCACGTTGAAGTTGTTCTCGTCGCTGTCGGCCAGCTTGCGGCGTTCGCGCAGCAATTGCGTCAGGCTGGCCGTGACACGCGCGGGGTCGGCGCCGTCGGCCATGGACACCAGCAGGGTGTTGACCCGCGTGTTGCCGGTAATGCGCCGCTGCAAGGTGTTCAGCGGCATCAGCACCATGTCGTCCTGGTCGTTGCCGAAGGCGCCCTGGCCCTTGGAGCCGAGCACGCCGATGACCTCGCACGACATGGCCTTCACGCGCAGCTGGGAACCGACAGCGCTGCCGCTGCCGAACAGCTCGCGCTGCACGGTCTGGCCGATCAGGCACACGGCCGCACCGGCACGCAGCTCGTCGTTGGTGAACTCGCGCCCGTCTGCGATGGTCCAGTTGCCGGTCACCAGCCACTGGTTGGTGCTGCCGATGATGCTGCTGCTCCAGTTGCGGCCACCGGCCACGATGGTGGTGCCGGTGCGGGCTTCGGGTGCCACGGCGGTCACGCCGCCGATCTGACTGGCAATGGCATCGGCATCGGTGTCCTTGAAGGAGGGCGCGCCACCGCTGCCACCAGGCCCCATGCGTTGGCCGGGGCGGATCTGCAGCAGGTTGGTGCCCAGGCCGGAAATCTGGTTCTGCACCGCCATCGTGGCGCCGTTGCCCACGGTCACCATGGTGATCACGGCGCTGACGCCGATCACGATGCCGAGCACGGTCAGGAACGAGCGCAGCAGATTGCGGCGGATCGAGCGCAGCGCGAGGATGAGGGTGTTAAGCCACATGGCCGGTCTCCGGGGTGGGGCGCAGCAGCAGGGGCTCGTTGGGCTCATCGCTGGCGACCACGCCGTCGACAAAGCGCACGATGCGCCGGGCATAGACGGCCATGTCGGGCTCGTGGGTGACCATCAGCACGGTGATGCCCTGCTCGGTGTTCAGGCGCCAGAGCAGCTCCATGATTTCGTGGCTGCGCTGGGTGTCCAGGTTGCCGGTCGGCTCGTCGGCCAGCAGCACCTGGGGTTCGGTCACGATGGCGCGCGCGATGGCCACCCGCTGCTGCTGCCCGCCCGAAAGCTCGGCCGGGGTGTGGTGTTCCCATCCCTTGAGGCCGACTTTGTCGAGGGCGCGACGGGCCGCTTCGTGACGCTGCGCGGCGGGCTCACCCCGATAGACCAGGGGCAGCTCGACGTTTTCCTGGGCCGAGGTCCGTGCCAGCAGGTGAAAGCCCTGGAACACGAAGCCCATGTAACGGCGGCGCAGGCGGGCCCGCTCGTCGCGCGAGAGGTTTTCCACGTGCACGCCGCGAAACAGGTATTCGCCCCCGCTGGGCACGTCCAGGCAGCCCAGCGTGTTCATGGCCGTGGATTTGCCCGACCCGCTGGGCCCCATGATGGCGACGAAGTCGCCGGCCTCGATGTCCAGGTCCACGCCCCGCAGGGCGAGGAAGGCGGTCGCGCCCTCCCCGTAGGTCTTGGTGATGTTGCGCAGCCGGATCAGCGGCAGGGTGCCGGTGTCGGTCATGAGCGGCTGCCTCCGGCGCGCTGCTCGATGATGACGGGCATGCCCGCCTCCAGGCCTTCGCCCGTGACCTCGGTCATGCGGCCGTCGCTGATGCCGGTGCGCACCGATACCGCGGCCGGCTGGCCGTCGCGCAGCACCCAGATCTGGCGCGGGCCGGCCCCGCCGCCGCGGCGATCGACGCCGGCGGTCTTGGGCGTGTTCGAGCGCGGCGGGCGCGGCATGATCTTGGACAGGATGCCGCCATCGCTCGATGCACTGGCGCTCGCGGGCGCAGCGCCGGCGCTGGCTGGCGTGAAGCGCAGCGCCGTGTTGGGCACCAGCAGCGCGCCCTGGCTTTCCTTGGCCACGATGGTGGCCGACGCGGTCATGCCCGGGCGCAGGCTGAGGTCGGCGTTGTCCACGCCCAGCGTGGTCGTGTAGGTGACCACGTTGTCGGTCTTGGTGGAGCCGAAGGCCACGCGCTCGATGGTGGCCGGGTAACGGCGGGACGGGAAGGCGCTGACGGTGAAGGTGGCTTTCTGCCCCGCCTGCACGGCCCCGACGTCGGCCTCGTCGACCGCCACGTCCAGTTTGAGCTGGGTCAGGTTCTCGGCGACCGAGAACAGCGTGACCGCCTGCAGCGAGGCCGCGACCGCGTTGCCCGGGTCGACCGAGCGCGAGAGCACCACACCGTCGATGGGCGAGCGGATGGAGGCCTTGGACAGGTTGGTTTCGTTGGTCGAGAGCGTGGCGCGCGACTGTTCGACGCTGGCACGTGCCGCGTTTTCGGCGGCCACCGCCCGCTCGACGGCGGCCCGTGCGGTGTCGAGTTCGGTGGCCGACGGCACCTTGCCGCCGGACAGGCGCGCGACCTCTTCGTAGCGGGCCAGCGAGGCCTGGGCTTCCTTCAGCGTGGCGCTGGTCTGGGCCAGCGAAGCCTGTGCGGAAGCCAGCCCTGCGCGGGCCTGGGTGACCTGGTCGATCAGCTTGGCCGCGTCCAGCTCGACCAGCACCTGCCCGGCCTTGACGCGGTCGTTCACATCCACGAGCACCCGTTTGACGGTGCCCGAGAGTTCGCTGCCGACGTTGACCGAGCGCGTGGGCTGCAGCGTGCCGTTGGCCGCGACCGTCAGGGTGATGTCGCCGCGTTTGACGGCCTCGGTCAGGTAGACCGGTGCGGCCCGCGATTGCTGTTGGGCTTGCCAGACGTACAGGCCGCCGCCGGCCAGGGCCAGCACGGCCAGGCCGGCCCACAGCGAGGTGCGTTGCCACCAGCGCGGGGGGCTGTCCTGGCCCAGCAGGTCCTGGAGTTCGGCGGAGGTGGCTTCCTTCTTCTTGCTCATGGTGTGTCCGGCGTGAGGGGGTTCGATGTCAGCGTGTCGACGCGGGTTCGGTGGTGGTGGCCGCTTCGGGGTTCCAGCCGCCGCCCAGCGCCTTGTACAGGCGCACGTGGTCGGCCGCGATGCTTGCCTGGGTGCTGGCCACGCTGTCCTGGGCGGACAGCAGGGTGCGCTGCGTGTCCAGCACGGTGCGGAAGTCGATCAGGCCGCTGCTGTAGCGCTGGCGGGCCAGCAGGTCCGCGTTGGCGGCGGCCTGCTGGGCGCGCTGCTGGCGGACCAGTCGCTCCTGGTCACCGCGCAGGGCCAGCAGCGCGTCTTCCACGTCCTGCAGGGCCGTGAGCACGGCGGCCTCGTAGTTCACGCGCGCGGCTTCGAGCGCGGCTTCCTGTGATTGCACCTGGGCGCGGCGCGTGCCGCCGTCGAACAGGGGCAGCGAAATGCTCGCGAGCAGGCTGTTGGCGATGGTGGCGCCGCTGCCCAGTCCCGACAGCGTCAGCGCCGACAGGCCCACCGAACCCCCGATGCGCAGGCTCGGATAGCGGTCGGCTTCGGCCGCGTCCAGGCGGGCCAGGGCGGCACCGATGCGGTATTCGGCGGTGCGCACATCGGGCCGCTGGCGCAAGACCTCGGCCGGGATCGCCAGGGCCAGCGTGGCAGATGCCTGGGGCACCGGGGCAGCGCTGGCAAGGCGCTCGTTCAGGGCGCCCGGGGCCTGGCCGGTCAGTACCGCCAGGGCGTTGAGGTTCTGGCCGATGCTGGTCTGCAAGGCCGGCACCTGGGCGGCCGTCTGTTCGTACGCCGCCAGGGCCTGCTCCACGTCCAGCGAGGCGGCCAGTCCGGCCTGCGCGCGCCAGCGGGTGATCTGCAGGGTCTCCGCCTGGGCGGCCAGGCTGGCCTGGGCGATGGCCAGGCGCTGTTGCAGGCCGCGCAGGTCGATGTAACCCAGGGCGACTTCGGCGGCCAGCGAAACCTGGGCATTGGCCAGCGTGGTGCCGGCGGCCGCCAGGTCGGCCTCGCTGGCCTGCGCCGTGCTGCGGTTGGCGCCAAACAGATCGGGCTCCCAACTGGCGTCCAGCCCGGCCTGGAAACGGTTGCTGGCGGCCGCATCGCCGCTCTTGCTGCGCTGGCCCGAGCCCGACCCGGTCAGCGTGGGCCACAGGCCCGCCTGCGCGGCATCGCGCTGGGCACGGGCTTGTTGCAGCGAGGCTTGCGCGCTGCGCACCGAGGTGTTGGCCTGCAGGGCCTGGGTGATGAGGGCGGTGAGCTCGGCATCGCCGAAGCGCTGCCACCAACTGGCCAGGGCGGTGGCGCTGCCGGCCTCGGCAGGCGCGGTCCGCCACTGGGCGGGCGTGGCGATGGCGGGCAGGTCGGCGGTTGCGGGGGCCGACAGGCTGGCACAGCCGGTGAGCACGGCCAGGCTGATCGCGCCGATGGCGGCGTGCAGGGGGCGCCGTGCGGCTGCGGCGTGAAAAGGGGCGTCGGGCAGGGCGGTCATGGTGTGAGTGTCAGAGCACCCGGCATCGGGGCACGGAACCGATTGTGGCGACCTTTGCATTCCGTTCCATGGCGATTGTGTGAAGTTCCTGTAAATGCCGACGCGGGCTCGGAAATGCGCTGGCGCGCACCGGTCTGCTCAGGTGGCAGTGCCATAATTCGGGGCATATCCTTTCGGAGATTGCCATGGAAAGCACGCCCCCCAGTTGTGTGCTTTCAGCCTCCACCGGGACTGCCTGAGCGCCGTGGATCCTGCGGTGGCTGATACGGGCGGCCGGTCGGCTGAAAGCGCCGCCGAACCCTGAGGTCCTCGCCTCGTCCCGTTTCGCCCAGTCCACCGTCCAGCCGGGAGCGCCCCATGCTCAACGTCTTTACCCTGGCCAATGGCCGCCTGTTCCAGGAAGAAATCGAGTCGCTCGAAGAGCTGGCCCGGTTCAAGCCCATCTGGGTCGACCTGGAAGACCCCACGCCCGAGGAGCGGCGCTGGGTCAAGCAGCATTTTGGTCTGTCCATCCCCGAAGATGCGATGGACGACGACATCGAGGAGTCGGCGCGTTTCTTCGAGGAAGACAACGGCGAGCTGCATGTGCGCTCGGACTTTCTGATCGATGACCCCGACGACCCGCGTGCGGTGCGGGTGGCCTTCATCCTCAACGAACACAACGACAGTCTCAAAAGCCGGGGCGTGCTGTTCTCCATCCACGACGAGGACGTGCCGGTGTTTCGCCTGCTGCGCATGCGCGCGCGTCGCATGCCAGGCCTGATCGAGGACGCCAAGGACGTGCTGCTGATGCTGTTCGACGCCGACGCCGAGTACTGCGCCGACACGCTGGAAGACATCTACGACGATCTGGAGCAGGTCAGCCACAAGGTGCTTTCCAGCGAAGCGACCGACAGCGCGCTGGGCGAGGCGCTGGGTGCCATTGCCCGGCACGAGGACATGTCGGGGCGCATCCGCCGCAACGTGATGGACACGCGCCGCGCCGTCAGCTTCATGATGCGCAGCCGTCTGCTGAGCGCCGAGCAGTTCGAGGACGCGCGCCAGATCCTGCGCGATCTGGACTCGCTCGATGGCCACACCGCGTTCCTGTTCGACAAGATCAACTTCCTGATGGACGCGACGGTCGGTTTCATCAACATCAACCAGAACAAGATCATCAAGATCTTCTCGGTGGCCAGCGTTTCGCTGCTGCCCCCCACGCTGGTGGCCAGCAGCTACGGCATGAACTTCCAGTTCATGCCCGAGCTGCAGTGGAAGCTGGGTTATCCCTTCGCCATCGTGCTGATGATCATCTCGGCCGTGGTGCCGATGATCTATTTCCGCAAGCGGGGCTGGTTGAGGTAGGCCCCGTCTGGCCAGGTCAGCGCCGTCCTGCACGCCGACAGACGGCCATTCCAACCTAGGGAAATCCCTCGAAAGCCAACAGGTTTTCTTGCCTACATTCTTGCATACAAGATTTGTATTTCTAACTTGTCGAGGAGAAAAGGTGGCCAAGTTTTTCAAGTCCCTGTTCGGGCAGGTGTTGCTGGCCCTGCTGCTGGGCATTGCCCTGGGGTTCGTATCGCCGGAGCTGGCGGTCAAACTCAAGCCCTTGGGTGATGGATTCATCAAGCTCATCAAGATGATCATCCCGGTGCTGGTCTTCTGCGTGGTGGTGCATGGCATCGCGGGCGCAGGTGATCTCAAGCGGGTCGGCCGGGTTGGCGTCAAGGCGCTGATCTATTTCGAGGTCGTCACCACCATCGCCCTGTTGCTGGGCCTGGTGCTGGCGTTCTGGTTCCAGCCCGGCGTGGGCATGAACGTGAACCCGGCCACACTCGACGCGTCTGCCATGAGTGCCTACGCCAGCAATGCGGACAAGCTCACCAGCGGAGGCACGGTGGAGTTCCTGATGAAGCTGATTCCCACCACGGTGGTGGCGGCTTTTGCCAACGGCGATGTGCTTCAGGTGCTGCTGTTTGCCGTGCTGTTCGGCTGCGCCCTGGCTTTGCTGGGCGAACGTGGTGCGCCGGTGGCGGGTTTCATCGACACGCTCTCGCAGGTGCTGTTCAAGATCATGGGCCTCATCATCAAACTCGCCCCGCTGGGCGTGCTGGGTGCCATTGCCTTCACCGTGGGCAAATACGGCCTGGGTTCGCTCAAGCAGTTGGGCATGCTGGTGGTGCTGTTCTACGGCGCTGTGATCTTCTTTGTCTTTGTGGTGCTGGGTCTGATCATGCGCATGGCCGGCTTCAGCATCTTCAAGTTGTTGCGCTATCTGCGCGAGGAACTGGCCGTGGTGTTTGCCACCACATCGTCCGACAGCGTGTTGCCGCAGATCATGGCCAAGCTGCGCGGCATGGGCATCAAGGACTCCACCGTGGGTCTGGTCATTCCCACCGGCTATTCCTTCAACCTGGACGCGTTCTCCATCTACATCACGCTGGCGGCGGTGTTCATTGCGCAAGCCACCAACACCCCCATCTCGATGTCGGACCTGCTGGCCATCCTGGCGATCTCGCTGGTCACCAGCAAAGGTGCCCATGGCGTCCCGGGTTCGGCCATCGTGGTGTTGGCGGCCACATTGCATGCCATTCCGGCGATTCCGGCCATTGGGCTGGTCCTGGTGCTGTCGATTGACTGGTTCATGGGCATCGCCCGGGCACTGGGCAACTTGATCGGCAACTGCGTGGCCACCGTGGTGGTCGCGGCCTGGGAAGGTGACATTGACCGCACCAAAGCCCATGCCGTGCTGGACGGCAGGGAACAGCCCCGATTGGAATGACCGAGGAGTCCAGGCGGCGCAAGGCGAAGGCGTTACAGTGTTCGGCTGATGTCCACCCAGCTTGAAATCGCCCAACGAGTCGTCGAATCCATCCTGGCGCAGCAACTTGCGCCTGGGCAGCGGCTGGGCGAACAGGAGCTGGCCGACCTCTTCCAGGTCAGCCGCACCATGGTGCGCGAAGCCCTGATGCAGTTGCAGGCCAGGGGGTTCGTGGAGGTGCGGCCGCGCAAGGGCTGGTATGTGGTGGAGCCGTCCATGGACGACGCGCGGGACGCATTCTCGGCCCGCCGCATCGTCGAGGCCGGCATCCTGGCGCCACCCGCGACCGAGCCCACGGAGGAGGGCCGCCCTCTGCAGCAGGTGGCCCGATCCTTGCGCCGCCATATCGAACAGGAGCGTCTGGCCATCCAGCAGGACGACGCTGCCACGAGGGCTTTCATGCTGGCGGATTTCCATGTGTGTCTGGCGGAAAACCTGGGCCACCGCTTGCTGTGCGACGTGCTGCGCGATCTCACCGCCCGCACCACGCTCGCCGCCACGCTCTACCAGTCCACCCATGACGCCAGACAGTCTTGTGATGAGCACGCCGCCATCGTGGCGGCGCTGGAGGCTGGTGATCTGCCGTTGGCACGGCGGCGCATGCTCGACCACATTGGCCACGTCGAACGCGCCTTGAGTGCGGAGGTTCCGCAGCGCGAAGACCGCCTGAGGCAGGCGCTGTCGCCCGTCACGGGTGCGCGCAAGACGCGCTGAGCCGCCTCAGGCCATCAGCTCGCGAACGATGGCACCGCTGTAGCGGCTGGCCACGTCGCGCAGGAAGCGCGGGAAATCCACAGGGGCATCGTCATCGGCGCGGTCCGAAATGGTTCTCACCACCGCCAGCGGCACGCCAAAATCGTGGCAGACCTGCGCAAATGCCGCCCCCTCCATTTCCACCGCCAAGGCCTCGGGCAGCTCGCGTTGCAGCTGGGCGCTTTCGGCTGTGGTGGCCACGAAGCGGTCGCCGCTGATCAGCAAGCCCTGGTGCAGGCGCGGGGTCTGAAGAGCGAATGCCTGAACGGTGCTGGCGTCCAACTGTGGGGGCAAGGCGCCCAGCATGCGCTCGCAAGCCAGTTCCAGCGCATCGGCCAAGCCGCTGTCGGCGTCAAAGCGGGCACGCCCGTAACCCGGCACCTCATGGCGCGGAAACAGCGGTGAGGCATCCATGTCGTGTTGCAGGAAGCTGCGGGCCAACACCACGTCCCCGACCCGGACACCCGGCCCAAGGCCACCGGCCACGCCAGTGAACACGATGCGTTGCACGTGAAAACGCTCTATCAACAGCGTGGCCGTGGTGGCTGCCGCCACTTTGCCGATGCCGCTTAGCACCGCCACCACCTCCTGCCCGTGCAGATGCCCGACCCAGAACGCCCGGCCCCCGATCACCTGCTTCTGCTCATCGGGCATGAGGGCCAGCACGCTGGCGAGCTCGTCGTGCAGGGCGGCGACGATGGCGGTACGGGGCGTCTTGTTCATGGGCGCATTGGACCAGAAGCCTGTGCGCGATCAGGGCGTGGACAGCGTCGAGAACGTGGCACAGCCGCATCGCGCTGTCCCCTGGGGAATGACAGGCTGTGCGCGGCGGGCTACTTCTTGTCGCGCAGTTCGCGGCGCAGGATCTTGCCGACCGGGGTCTTGGGCAGTTCGGTGCGGAACTCGATCACCTTGGGCTGTTTGTAGCCCGTGAGGTTGGCCTTGCAGAACTCGCGCACCTGCGCTTCGGTCAGGGATTCGTCCTTCTTCACGATCACCAGTTTGACCGCTTCGCCCGAGCGCTCGTCGGGCACACCGACCACCGCGCATTCGAGCACGCCGGGCATCGTGGCCACCACGTCTTCGACCTCGTTGGGGTAGACGTTGAAGCCGCTGACCAGCACCATGTCCTTCTTGCGGTCGACGATCTTGAAGTAGCCCTTGTCGTCCATGACGCCGATGTCGCCGGACTTGAAGTACCCGTCGGCGGTCATGACCTTGGCGGTCTCGTCGGGGCGCTGCCAGTAGCCGGCCATCACCTGCGGGCCCTTGATCGCGATCTCGCCGGGCTGGCCCATGGGCACCTCGTTGCCGGCATCGTCGATGCACTTCATCCAGGTGTTCGGCAGGGGCACGCCAATGGTGCCGGTGAAGGACGTGTTGGTGACCGGGTTGCAACTGGCCGAAGGGCTGGTTTCCGACAGGCCGTAGCCTTCGCAGATCGGGCAGCCGGTCTTGTCCAGCCAGAGCTTGGCCACCGCGCCCTGCACGGCCATGCCGCCGCCCACGGACACCTTGAGGTTCTTCCAGTTGACGGTGCCGAAGTCGGGGTGGTTGGCCAGGCCGTTGAACAGGGTGTTGACGGCCGGGAAGCTGTGGAAGGTGTGCTTGGACAGCTCCTTGAGCACGGCCGGCAGGTCCCGCGGATTGGGGATGAGCAGGGTCTTGCCGCCGGTGCGCAGGCTCAGCATCATGTTCACGGTGAACGCGAAGATGTGATACAGCGGCAGGGCGCAGACGCTGGTGGGCTGCTCGCTGGCCGGCACCTTCTTCATGACCGGATCGTTCCAGGCCTCGGACTGCAGCACATTGGCGATCACGTTGCGGTGCAGCAGCACCGCGCCCTTGCTCACGCCCGTGGTGCCGCCGGTGTACTGCAGCACGGCCACGTCGTCGGGTCCGATGTCGGGCTGGCGCAATGTACCGCGACCGCCGCGCGCGATCGCGTCGTTGAAGCGCACCGCCTGGGGCAGGCTGAACTCGGGCACCATCTTTTTGACGTTGCGCACCACGTAGTTGACGATGGCGCCTTTGAGCAGGCCCAGCAGGTCACCCATGGCCGCCAGCACCACGTGCTTGACCGGGGTCTTGGCCAGGCAGGCCTCCAGCGTGGCCGCAAAGTTTTCGATGATGACGATGGCCTTGGCGCCCGAGTCCTTGAGCTGGTGCTCCAGCTCGCGGGCCGTGTACAGCGGGTTGACGTTGACCACCACGTAGCCGGCGCGCAGGATGCCGGCCACCACCACGGGGTACTGGGGCACGTTGGGCATCATGATGGCGACCCGGTCGCCCTTGGCCAGCCCCAGGCCCTGGAGGTAGGCGGCGAAGGCCCGCGAGAGCGCATCGGTCTGGGCGTAGGTCAACTCCTTGCCCATGAAGCTGTAGGCCGTGCGCGGCGCGAAGCGCGTGAAGCTGTCCTCGATCAGGTGCACCAGGGAAGGGTACTGGTCCACGTCGATGTCGGCGGGAACCCCTTCGGGGTAGGCGCCCAGCCAAGGGCGGTCGGCCGTTGCAGCGGTCATGCTTGTCTCTCCGGGTGGATGTGTGCGGACTCGGGTCGGAAACTTAAGATTGTGGAACGAAAATCGAACGACCGTTCTCCTGTTTTTCCCTGAGCCCGTTCGGAAAGCCTACTTCACTTTTGGAAGCGCTGCTGCCGCCGCACCCCGGCCCGCTGCGGCGCTGCTCACAGCATGGAACTGCTCTATCTGATCTTTGATGCCAGCGACGACGGCCAGGGCCTGGGCTGCTGGGAAGCCATGGCCAGCGTGCCGTCCGGTGAGCAGGACGCCGTGGTGGCCGAGGCGTGCCGGGTGCTGGCGGCGGCCGAGCGGCAGGCCCCCGGGCCACGCGGTCCGCAGGAGGAGGGCGGGGTTTGGGACGCCGAGCTGCAGGTGCAGCCCGACGGGGCCTGGGTGGCGGTGACGCTGACGCTCACCGGCCCCTGGGACTGGGGCGAGGCGCTGCTGGGGCGTTAGCTTCAGCGCACGCGCTGCACGTCCAGCGGCGCCACCGCCGCAGCCTGGTTGCCCCAGCTCTGGCGGATGAAGCTGGCCACGGCCGCCACTTCCGCATCGCCGAGCAGCGTGCGGAAGGGGGGCATGCCGTAGGGTTGCGGATGCCGCGCCGTGGCGGGGGCGAAGCCGCCGCTGAGGATGGCCTGCAGGGTGTTGACCGGCGAATCCATCTGCACCACGCGGTTGCCCGCCAGGGCCGGGTAGGCGCCTGCGGCCCCCTGGCCCGCGTCGCCGTGGCAGGCTGCGCACTGCTGGCCGTACAGGCGCTCACCCAGCGCGCGCTGGGCCGGGTCGGCCGGCTCGAAAGGTGGCGCCGGGCGGCTGTCGGTGGGCAGGGTGCGCAGAAAACCGGCCAGGGCGCTCAGGTCGTCGCTGTGCAGGTACTGGGTGCCGTGGAACACCACCTCGGCCATCGGGCCCAGCACGCTCGCATCCGCGGTCTGACCGCCCTGCAGCAGAGCGACGATCTGGTCTTCGCTCCAGTGCTGCACGCCGGCTTCGCGCGGGTCGCGCAGCGAGGGCGCCCACCAGCGCCCGTCGGGCATCCGGTTGCCGCCCCAGACCGTTGCGGGACCACCCCAGGCGTTGCGCGTGGTGTGGCAGGCGGCGCAATGGGCCACGGTGGCCACGTAAGCGCCCTGGTTCCACGCGGCGCTGCGCTGCGGATCGGGCTCGAAGCGGCCGGCGTCAAAGAACAGCAGCCGCCACACCGCCAGGGCGGCCTGGGTGCTGTAGGGGAAGCGCAGGGTGTGGGGCGGTGTGGCCTGGGCCACCGGCGGCAGGCTGCGCAGGAAGGCGTAGAGCGCGTCGGTGTCGGCGTCGCTCAGGCGGGTTGTGTGGTCGTAGGGAAAGGCCGGGTAGAGCAGGTGTCCGTCGCGCGAGCGGCCTTCGTGCAGGGCGCGGCGGAAAGCCTCGGCCGACCAGTGGCCGAGGCCGGTGGCGGGATCGGGCGTGAGGTTGCTGGCAAACACCGTGCCGAACGGGGTGGCGACGCCGTGGCCGCCCGCGTACGGCTGGCCGCCCCGGGCGGTGTGGCAGGCCATGCAGTTGCCGGCCTGCGCGAGGTAGGCGCCACGCGCCACCTGCGCGGACGGGGCGGCGGGCGTGTCTGCCGGCACCGCCGGCAGGGCCGGTGCGCGCATTTCCAGCAGCACGAGCACGGCCAGCAGGGCCACGGCCAGGCCCAGCACGGCCAGCGCGATCTTCAGCGGGCGCGTCATGGCCGGGCTCCCGGCGCGGCATGGGGTACCAGGCCACAGCGCAAT
>NZ_BSPB01000021.1:0-67722 GCF_030160815.1 Hydrogenophaga electricum
GCGCCTGGCGCTGGGCCGCGCGCTGGCCGGCATCGCCCACGCGGCGCTGGACATCAGCGATGGCCTGGCCGGCGACCTTGGGCACATGCTGCAGGCCAGCCGGGTCGGCGCCACGCTCGAACTGGCCCGGCTGCCGGTGCCGCCGGCCCTGGCGGACCTGCCGCCCGAATGGCGGCGCGAATGCCTGCTGCACGGCGGCGACGACTACGAGCTGCTGTTCACCGCACCCGCTGATGCGCGCGCCGCGGTCGCCGCTGCCGCAACCCAGGCAGGCACCCCGGTGCAGCGCATCGGCCACATCGACGCCGCGCCAGGCCTGCGGGGGGTGGAGACCGACGGCACGGTGACCGACATCCCGCTGCGCGGCCACGACCATTTCGACGGGACGGATCGCCCCGGGATAATCGCCGCATGAATCTGACGGCCCCTGCCGACGCGCCCCGCACCGAAACATCCCCGCCTCCCCTGCTGCGCCCGGGCTGGCGATTTGCCCTCTCGCACCCGGCCCATTTCATCGCGCTGGGTGGCGGCTCCGGCCTGTCGCGGCTGGCCCCCGGTACCGTGGGCACGCTCTGGGCCTGGGCGCTGCACGCCGTGCTCGCACCCTGGTTCGGCGACGCCGCCTGGGCCACCCTCATCGGCCTGGGTACCCTGGTGGGCTGGTGGGCCTGCACCGTCACCGCCCGGCACATGGGCGTGGCCGATTCGGGCCACATCGTCTGGGACGAAATCGTCGCGTTCTGGCTCGTGCTGTGGGTGGCGGCGCCGCAGGGACTGATGGCCGAGCTGGCCGCTTTTGGCCTGTTCCGGTTCTTCGACGCGGTGAAGTTCGGCCCCATGGCCTGGGCCGACCAGCGCTTCAAGGGCTTCGGCCCCCGGGGCGGCTTCGGCATCCTGCTGGACGATTTTGCGGCGGCGTTCTGCACGCTGCTGGTGCTCGCCTTCTGGAGGTTCTGACCATGCACAGCCCGACCGTTCCCGAACTCGTCGACGCCCTGGCCGCCCGGCTTCGGCAAAGCGGCGCCCGGATGGCGACGGCCGAGAGCTGCACCGGCGGCCTGATCGCGGGCGCCTGCACCGCCCTGAGCGGGTCCAGCGACTGGTTCGAACGCGGTTTCGTCACCTACTCCAACGCGGCCAAGACCGACCTGCTGGGCGTGCCGGCCACCCTGATCAACACCCACGGCGCCGTCAGCGAACCTGTCGCCCGCGCCATGGCAGCGGGGGCCCTGGCCCACGCCCCGGTGGACTGCGCCGTCGCCGTGACCGGCATCGCCGGCCCCACGGGCGGCAGCGCCGACAAGCCCGTGGGCACCGTCTGGCTGGGCTGGGCCACGCCCCAAGGTGTGTTCACCGAACACCACCGCTTCGACGGCGACCGCGACGCCGTGCGCCAGGCCACCGTGCAGCGCGCCCTGCAAGGACTGCTGGACCGCCTGACTGACTGACTTTCCCGATATGGCCGAACCTTTCAAGAACCTCATCAACGCCGGCACGGTGCAGCAGGCCGGCGCCCACCTGCAGCGCGCCTGGCCGGCATTCGATCGCCACCATTTCGAACGCCTGGCCCTGGACGGCCTGGACGCGCTGGAATTCAAGGCCCGCGCCATGCAACTGGCCAACGCCCTGGGCGCCACGCTGCCCGCACCTTTCGCGGCCGCCGCCGACGTGCTCGAAGCCAGCCTGGCGCCGCCGATCGCGATCGATGCCGAGGGCGAACCCACGGGTCTGAGCAACGCCCAGAGCGCACTCGGCATCTCCGGCTGGACGGTCTGGGCCATGGGCGAGTACGTGGCCCGCCACGGCCAGCACGATCTGGCCCGCGCCCTGGCATGCCTGCACGCCCTCACGCAGCGTTTCTCGGCCGAGTTCGCGATCCGGCCGTTCCTGCGCGACCAGCCCGCTGCGGTGCTGGCCACGCTGGCGCAGTGGCAGCACGACCCCAGTGCGCACGTGCGGCGCCTGGTCAGCGAAGGCAGCCGGCCGCGCCTGCCCTGGGGCCTGCGCCTGCAGGCCCTGGTGGCCGACCCCTCGCCCACCCTGCCCTTGCTGCTGGCGTTGCAGGACGATCCCAGCAGCTATGTGCGCCGCAGCGTGGCCAACCACCTCAACGACATTGCCAAGGACCACCCCGACCTGATCGCCGACTGGGTGGTGCGGCACCGGCGCGGTGCCAGCGCCCAGCGCGAGGCGCTGCTGCGCCACGCCAGCCGCGGCCTGGTCAAACAGGGTCACGCGCCCACACTCGCCGCCTGGGGCCTGGCCCAGGGCCTGACCGGCAGCGCCACGCTCAGCCTGGACGCATCACAGGCCCGCATCGGCGAAGACATCGGCCTGCAGGTCGCGCTGCACAGCCGCGCGCCGGGCGAGCAGGCGTTGGTGATCGACTACGCGGTCCACCACCGCAAAGCCAACGGCCGCAGCGCCCCCAAGGTGTTCAAGGGCTGGAAACTCACGCTGGCGCCAGGCGAACAGCGCGCGCTGACCAAACGCCACAGCCTGCGGCCCGTGACCACCCGCACCCTGTACCCGGGCGAACACCGGATCGAGCTGCAGATCAACGGCCAGGTCGTGGCCGAAGCCGTGTTCGAGCTCCTGCCCGCCTGAGCGGACCCCAGAATGGGGCGAGGCATGACCGCAACACCGGCGTGATGCAAGTCACCCCTCGAGCCCGATCTCGACAGCCAGGGCATCGGCAGGCCGCTCACGCGTCCTATGCTGCCGGCGCCATGCCCTTGAACCGATTCCTGCCTTGGCGGCGCACCCGCAAAGCACCGACCACCGCGCCGCCCGCCAGCCCGCCGCCCGCGCCGGACAAACCCCTGACCCGCTCGGAACGCCTGGACCTGCAGTCGGCGGTCATCCACCACCTGGAGTGGTGCGTGCAGTTCAACAACCTGCTCACGCTCCCCCCTGGCGAGCAGCGAACCCTGCCCGACTGGATGAACGCAGACCTGAGCGACCTGGGCCTGTGGTTCGTGCGCATGGCACCGCAGCCACTGGGTCGACACCCCCGGTTCGCGGAACTGATCCAGGCCCAGCGCCAACTGCACACCCTGGCGCAACAGGCCCTGCAGCTCAACCGCGCAGGCCAAACCGATCAGGCCTGTACGCTGCTCAACACCGCGTTCGAACGGGAACGCCTGCGCGTGCTGGACCTGCTGCGCACCCTGCAACAGGGCTGAGCGCCGACGGCCCCCGCAGGGGTCGCTGCAGCGCCTCAGGCGCCATGGCACTTCTTGTATTTTTTGCCGCTGCCACAAGGGCAGGGATCGTTGCGTCCGGGCTCGGCGCTCTTGCGCAGTGGCTCGGTGCGCGGGCCCAGGCTGCGCCAGACCTGGCGCAGGTCGTACACCGCCCAGATGGCTTCGCCATACGCATTGGCGCGGGCCTCGCTCACGCTGGGCGGGCCGTCCTCGGCGTGCATGTTGAACGCCGGTTCGCCGGTGTCGTCGCCCGCCAGTTCGGCCATGCAGTCCAGCGCGTCTTCGATCCAGCCAGCAGCCTCTTTGTCGCGCGGCGGGGCCCAGTCGTCCGCCCAGTCCTCCACCACCGACAGGAAACCCAGCGCCCAGATCTGCCCGAAGGACGGCAGGGGCTCGGCCGACGCGGCCTCGCGTTCGGCCTCGGGCAGCATGGCGATGGCGCCGCGCACGTCCAGCACCTCGGGGTGGTAGGTGCGTTCGTCTTCCAGGGTCTCGACCTGGGTGTCCAGCGCGCTCGCCACCTCGTTCCAGCGCCGCGTCCACAGGGCCATGAAGCGGCCGGCCTGCGCACCGTCGGCAAAGAGGTTGGGCTGGTCGCTGCCCACACCAATCAGCACCGGCAGGTACTCGCTGGGCGGCACCACGCGGCGCGTGCAGACCAGCGCCGCGATGGCGCCTTCGAGAAATTCCCACTGCGGGACGTTCTCGTCGCGGCTGCGCAGTTCGTCGAGGATGTCTTCCAGCGCGTCGAAGTCGGCGCTTTCCATGGGGGCGTTCAGGGTTTCGATGCTCATGGTCCGGCGGGCGGTTCATTAAGATGCGGGGCAGTGTAGCCGCGTGCCTGCCATCCTTTCCTGCCCATGCTTGAACGACTGAACGCCCTCTACCCCATCCGCTACACCGTGCTCGCCCTGTGTGTGCTCTGCGCCATCCTGAGCCTGTTCACCCTGGTCGGATTCGGCCTCGGTGGCGGCTGGCTGCTGCTGTTCGGTGGCCTCTCGGCGCTGGGCGCCTGGGATGTGTGGCAGACGCGCAGCTCGGTGCTGCGCAACTACCCGGTGATCGGGCACCTGCGCTTCATGCTCGAGTACATCCGGCCCGAGATGCGCCAGTACTTCATCGAAAGCGACACCGAGGCCACGCCGTTTTCGCGCAGCCAGCGCAGCCTGGTCTACGCCCGCGCCAAGAGCGAGATGGACAAGCGCCCTTTTGGCACCCAGCTCGACGTCAAGACCGAGGGCTACGAGTGGATCAACCACTCGCTGGCGCCCACCCAGGTCGGCTCGCACGACTTTCGCGTGACCATCGGTGGCCCCGCCTGCACCCAGCCCTACGAGGCAAGCGTGTTCAACATTTCCGCCATGAGCTTTGGCGCGCTCTCGGCCAACGCCGTCCAGGCCCTGAACGCCGGTGCCAAGCGCGGCGGTTTTGCGCACGACACGGGCGAAGGCTCGATCTCGTCCTGGCACCGCCTGCACGGGGGCGACCTGATCTGGGAGATCGGCTCGGGCTATTTTGGCTGCCGTGATGAAGCCGGCCGCTTCAGCGAGGAACGCTTCAAGGCCAACGCGCTCGATCCCCAGGTGCGCATGATCGAGCTCAAGCTCAGCCAGGGCGCCAAGCCGGGCCACGGTGGCGTGCTGCCGGGGCCCAAGGTGTCGCCCGAAATTGCCGCCGCACGCGGCGTGCCGGTCGGTGTCGACTGCGTGTCACCCTCGGCGCACAGCGCTTTCGCGACCCCCATCGAGATGATGCAGTTCATCGCCCGGCTGCGTGAGCTCTCGGGCGGCAAGCCCACCGGCTTCAAGCTCTGCATCGGTCACCCCTGGGAGTGGTTCGCCATCGTCAAGGCCATGCTGGAAACCGGCATCACGCCCGACTTCATCGTCGTCGACGGGGCCGAAGGCGGCACCGGTGCGGCACCGCTCGAATTCACCGACCACGTCGGTGCCCCGCTGCAGGAGGGGCTGCGCCTGGTGCACAACACCCTGGTCGGCGTCAACCTGCGCGACCGCATCCGCCTGGGTGCGGCCGGCAAGATCGTCAGCGCCTTCGACATCGCGCGCGCCATGGCCCTGGGCGCCGACTGGTGCAACAGCGCCCGCGGCTTCATGTTCGCGCTGGGTTGCATCCAGGCGCAGAACTGCCACACCGGCCACTGCCCGACCGGGGTCACGACGCAGGACCCGGTGCGCCAGCAGGCCCTGGTGGTGCCGGACAAGGCCGATCGCGTGTTCCATTTCCACCAGAACACCCTCAAGGCGCTGCTCGAACTGGTGCAGGCCGCCGGCCTGACCCACCCGAGCGAGATCAGCGCCCACCACATCGTGCGGCGCCTCAGCGAGAACGAGGTCCGGCTGCTCGCCACCCTCTTGCCTTCGGTGCCCCCTGGCGCCCTGCTCCAAGGCGCGTCCAACCTGTCCAACGTCTTCGGCTTCTACTGGCCTTCGGCCCGCGCCGACAGTTTCGCCATCACCTGACCCGCCGGCCACCATCGCGCCGCTCCCGCAGACAGCGCCTCAGCCGGCCTGGCGCAACGCAAAGGCGCGTTGCGATGCCGGGCGCGCCAGGCAGCGGCGGTGCCAGGCCAATGCCGCCGGGAAGTCTTCGCGCGCCATGACTTCGAAGCGCTGCAGCACGGCCGCCACGTTCAGGTCGGCCACGGTGAAGCGGTCCTCGACCAGGTAGTCACGGCCTTGCAGGGCCTGGTCGAGCACACGCAGCCGCCCCTGCAGGCGGTCCAGCGCTTCTTCAGCCAGCGCCGGCAGGCGCTTTTCGGGCGGCAGAAAGCTCGTGTGCTGGAACCACTGGCGCGCCAGCGTCTCGGCCTCGGTCGCCGCCCACAGCGTCCACTGATAGATCTGCGCCACGCCGGCCGGGGTCTGCGCCCACAGCCCCCCTTGTGCGCGGCTCTGCGCCAGGTGCAGCGTGATCGCCAGCGACTCGAAGACCACCAGGCCTTCGTCGTCGATCACCGGCACGGTGCCGTTCGGGTTCAGCGCCAGGTAGGCCGGCTCCCGCGTTTCCGGCCCGTTGAAGTGGTAACGGATGTGTTCGTAGGGCAGGCCCAGCTCTTCCGCCGCCCACAGGGGGCGCAGGGCTCGGGACGCGGCAATGCCATAAATCTTGAGGGTCATAAAGGTACGGCGGCAGTCAGGGAATGGAAATCAGGCGCGGGCGCCTTCAGCAGGCGAGGGCCAGGCCGTCCTTGCGGCGGTCGGAGCCGCCCAGCAACGTGCCGTCGGCTTGGCGCAGCACCACCTGGGCACCGCCGAAGTCGCTGCGGCCGCCCAGTTCGCCCAGCCCGTCGGGTTCGCGGTAGCCGGCGGCCCGCAGGGCCTGCACCACCGCAGCGGGCATCCCGGTTTCGGTGGCCAGCGCCCGGTCGGCCTCCAGGCGCCAGCGGGGCGCGTCGATCGCCGCCTGCAGCGGTTCACCCCACGCAGCGATGCGCGTCAGCAGTTGCACATGGCCCTGCGGCTGCATGGCGCCACCGACGACACCGAAGCCCGCGTGGAAGCGCCCATCGCGCAGCGCCGCCCCCGGTACCACCGTGTGGTAGGGCCGCTTGGACGGTGCCAGCCCGTTGATGTGGCCCGGCGCCGAGAAGCCGAACCCGCGGTTCTGCAGCGCAAAACCACAGCCGGCCACGCCCACGCCGCTGCCGAAGCGCTTGAAGACGCTGCTCATCAGGGTGATCGCCAGGCCGCTGGCGTCCACCACCACGGTGCACACGGTGTTGCCGGCCGGATCGGCCACCACCCGCTTGGCGTGGGCGAGCGCCTCGCCCATGCGGTCCACCATGGCCACCGTCGTCGCCGGGTCGCCTGGATCGAGTGGCAGCGGCTCCAGCGCTTCCAGCGCGTGCAGCACCGCCAGCCCGTGCGTGTTGGGCGGGCACTCCAGCACATCCAGCCCCCGGAAGCGCGCACGCAAAGGCACATCGAAATGCCCGTGGTGGGCCGCAAAGTCGGCCGCCGCGAGCACCCCGCCACGGGACTGACTGGCCCGCGCCGCGGCCTGTGCGGGCACGCCGCGGTAGAAGGCTTGCGGCCCGTCGGCCGCCACCGCCGCCAGGACGCCGGCCAGTTCCGGATTGCTGAATCGCTCCCCGGCCACCGGCACCGCACCCGCCCGGTACAGACGGGCAGACACCGGATCCGCCGCGATCACGGGTTCGAACAGGGCCCACTCCCGGGCCGCCACCGGCGCCACCGCGAAGCCGTCGCGGGCGCATTCGATCGCGGCCTGGAACAGGCGCGGCCAGGGCGCCCGCCCATGGCGCTGATGCAGATCCCACCACCCTTGCACCGCCCCCGGCACGGTGTGCGTGAGCGCGTGCCGCTCGGGCAGCTTGCCACCCGGCAGCCCGGCCAGGCCATCAGGGCTCAGCGCCGCTGGCGAGCGGCCCGTGCCGTTGTAGGTTTCGGGCGCCCCATTTGGGGGCACCAGCATCGCGAGCAGGTCGCCGCCGATACCGGTCGCCATCGGCTCGACCACGCCCAGCACCGCATCGGCCGCAATGGCCGCATCGACCGCGCTGCCCCCTTCGCTGAGCAAGGCCGCCGCAGCGGCGGCCGCCAGAGGATGGCCCGTGGCCACCATGGCCGAGGCACTGGACACCCCGGCCTTCGCCAGGAGGTTGGAAGCATGCATGGTCTTCTCCACTGTTTGATGAATACAGTATACGAAATGAACTATCAGCCCACCAGACCCCTACCGAACCCAGGATGCCATATCCCACCGACACCCGAATTTCACCAAGAGAGCCCCATCTAACACCTGGCACGATCCCTGCATATGACCTGAACAGGAAACGGTATACCGTATCCATAAAGAACAGGAAACAACAGAAACGAGGCCTGATATGCACCAAGACGTCCAACAAGATCCCTAAAAGAGCCCCAAAGCAGCACAAATCAGCCATGGGAAAACCCTGTATCCGGCTTATTTGTATTCTGTATACGATCAGTTCTGTCGACGGTCACGCCCCAAATCAGGGCGCATGCACCGAAGACGAAACCAGGGAAGACACCGAGGGCATGGGTCCGACAGAGACACAGCCCCGACTAGCAAGGGTTCTTCGAGGAGCTCGGGGTAGACGGTCCTGACCCGGCCGCCCACCCGGTGTATCAACCCCGCCCCGCCCCCTGGCAGGGCCACCCCACTGAACGACAACCATGGATTCCAACGTAACCCTCACAGCGGCGCACTGGATGTACCTGATTGGCGTGGTCAGCATCATCGTGACGATGATGTTCCGCGCCAACGTGCTCGTGCCGTCGATCGTCGCCACCTTTCTCGTCGGCGTCGCCTGGACCGGCAATCCGCTGGCCGGCCTGGGCAGCATCTACGGCGCCAGCCTGGTCGCGGCGAAGGAGCTGTTCAGCATCTTTCTGGTGATCGCGCTGATGACGGCGCTGCTCAACTCACTGAAGGCGCTGAAGTCCGACATCCTGATGGTGCGGCCCTTCCGCCTGCTGATGAAGAACGGCCCCGTGTCGTACCTGCTGCTGGCAGGCATCACCTACTTCATCTCGCTGTTCTTCTGGCCCACGCCTGCCGTGCCACTGGTCTGCGCCGTGCTGCTGCCCGCCGCCATTGCCGCCGGCCTGCCACCCATCGTCGGTGCCGCTGCCATCGCCGTCGCCGGCCAGGGCATGGCCCTGTCTTCGGACTACGTGATCGGTGTCGCCCCCGGCATCAGCGCCAAGGCCGCCGGTGTCGCCGCGGCCATCGTGGCCGACCGTGCCCTCGCGCTCTCGGTCATCACCGGCCTGGTCGCTCTGACCCTGATCTTCGTCTTCCACCGCCGCAAGTTCCAGGCACCCAGCGCGACCCACCTGGAGCGCTGGCAGGAACTCGCCGTCAAGGGCGAACTGGCCGAGCACGCGCACGAAGGCACCACGCACAAGGCCGAAATTGCCCAGGGCACCAGCCGCGAACACCAGCCCGTGACCAGCCAGGACCTCAAGCGCGAGCTCAAGAGCGTGCCGGCCGAAGAGTTCAAGTGGTCCCAGCTGTTTGCCGTCGTGACGCCGCTGGTCTTCCTGACCGTGATCGTGCTGATGGTGCTGCCCAAGCTGGGCGTGCCGCTGGGTGACTTCAAGGGCGGCGCCGGTGCCTCGCTGGTGGGGGGCGCAGCCGCCCTGCTGATGATCCTGGCCACGCTCGCCATGAAGGGCGGCCGGCAGATGCTCGAAGCCAGTGCCGACCACGTCACCGACGGCTTCGTGTTCGCCTTCCGTGCCATGGGCTCGGTGCTGCCGATCGCCGGCTTCTTCTTCCTGGGTGCCAGCGAAACCGCCGCCGCCATCTTCGGTGGCGACGCCGGCGCCACCCCCAGCCTGCTGTTCGATCTGGTGCGCAGCGTGCAGGACTGGATTCCGCACAACCCGCTGTTCGTCGCCTTCGGCCTGCTGATCGTGGGCATGGTCACCGGCATCGACGGTTCCGGCTTCTCCGGCCTGCCGCTGACCGGCGCGCTGGCCGGCGCCCTGGGCCCGGTCTCCAACATCGACAGCACCACCTTGGCCGCCATCGGCCAGATGGGCGCGATCTGGACCGGCGGCGGCACGCTGATCGCCTGGTCGTCGCTGATTGCTGTGGCCGGCTTCGCCCGCGTCTCGGTCACCGACCTCGTGCGCGTACTCACCCTGCCTGTGCTGATCGGCCTGTCCGTGGCCACCGTGGCCGGGGTGCTGATCTTCTGACCCCATTCCGCTGTTTTCCCCTTTTTCCCATCCCCTCCCTTTCAAGGACGCTTCCATCATGAAAAAACACCTGGCGCTTGCCTCCGCCCTGCTGGCCTCCGGCGCAGCCTTTGCCCAGTCGAGCGTGACCCTCTATGGCCTGGCCGACGTCTACGTCGCCAGCCGCAAGGACGCCGACACCGGCGACCGCACCACCGCCATGTCCAGCGGCGGCGTCTACCAGACCCGTTTCGGCCTCAAGGGCAGTGAAGACCTGGGCGGCGGCCTCAAGGCCAACTTCCAGTACGAACACGGCTTCGCGCTGGAAAACGGCGGCGCCGGCAGCACCGGTTTCAGCCGCCAGTCCTGGGTCGGCCTCTCGGGCGCCTTCGGTGAAGTGCGCGCCGGCCGCGCCTGGAGCGCGTTCGACGACATCAGCGGTTCGACCCTGGCGGCCAAGAACTCTCTGCTGGCCCCGAACCAGGGCACCTGGCTGACCACTTCGTACAAGGACAACCCGGACAACGGCCTGTACTACGCCACGCCCGAATTCGGCGGCGTCAGCGGCGCCGTCAGCTACGGCCGCGAAAACGCCAGCGCGGGCGCCGGCCGCGGTTCCGTGGCCAGCCTGAACGTCAAATACGGCAACGGTCCGGTGTTTGCCGCCCTGGGCTACCAGACCGAAAAGGCCAACGGCGACGCCACGGCCCTGAAGTACACCCGCCTGAGCGGCTCCTACGACCTCGGCATGGCCAAGCTGCTGGCCAGCTACGGCCGCGTCGCCTTCGCCGATGCCAGCACCACCGAATGGCAGTTCGGCGCCGACGTGCCGCTGGGTGGCGGCTGGCTGCTCTCCGGCGGCCTGGCCCGCTCCAAGGGCGAGATCACCGGCTTCAGCGGCGACGCCAACTACACCGGCAAGCTCGTCAACGTCGGCCCCGAAATGGAACGCACCGGCTACAGCATCGCGGCCTTCTACAGCCTGAGCAAGCGCACCTCGGTCTACGGCGGCTACCGCGCCAACAAGATCAAGACCCCGGGTGCCGCCGACAAGGACGGTGACGTCTTCGCCCTGGGTCTGCTGCACATGTTCTGAGCCGCTTCCGGCACGCAGCTTTCTTTTTCATGACCGTTTGACCGCGCCTTTCCGGCGCGGTCTTTTTTATGGGCCCATGATTTTCGTCATCCTTCACGGTACCGCCAGCCCTGAGCGCAGAGCGGGTGCTCGCATAGAATTCAGTATCCAAGACGGCGCCGGCATGGGCTGCCCCGTCCCGACTCTCGAACGTTCATCGAAGGCTCCATGAACCTACCCAAAAAGGAGGCAACCCTGGGGGCAGCGCACTCGCCGCTGACCACCCTGGTGGTCCAGGCCCTGCGCGAGCGCATCCTCAGCGGCGCCATTCCCCCGGGTGAACGGCTGGTGGAGAGCCGTCTCTCGGACGAGCTGGGCGTCTCCCGCATGCCGGTCCGTGAAGCCTTGCGGCAACTGGCCGCCGAAGGCCTGGTGACCATCGAGCCGCGCCGCGGCGCTTCGGTCACCGCCTTCAGCCCCGAGCAGGTGCGCGAACTGGTCGAGGTGCGTGCCACGCTCGAAGGCCTGAACGCCAAACTCGCGGCCCAGCGCCACGACGAGCGGCAGATTGCCGACATGGAAACGATCCTGGCCGAAGGCACGCGCTTGGCCACCTCGGCCGATCACGCCACGCTGCTGCTGATGAACCAGCGCTTCCACGACGCGCTGGGCAGCATCGCCGCCAATTCCGTGCTGCAGGACATCATGCGCTCGCTGCGCGACCGCACGGCGCTGCTGTTCACCCCGCTCAACCGCGAGCGCGGGCAGCAGAACTGGGACGAACACGCCGCCATCCTGCGCGCCGTGATCAAGGGCGACGCCGAACTCGCGTCGCTGCTCGCCATGCGCCACGTGTACAACGCGGCGCAGATGGAGCCTTGAAGCCCCCCCTGCGCCGCTGACGCGCCTTCCCCCTCTCTGGCACGCCTTTGTCGCTGGGAGGGGGAATGCGCGTCAGCGGCGCAGGGGGGAGCTCAATCTTTTCCAGACCAGACCGGCCAGCGCAATGTCTTCCAGCCCCACGCCCACCGATTTGTAGAGCGTGATTTCGTCGGCATGGCGGCGCCCCGGGTGCACGCCGGTCAGCAGCTCGCCCAGCTCCACCAGTTGGTCGTCACGCACCAGGCCCGGGGCGGCGAGCACCAGATCGCCCGCTTCACGCAGGGTCTGCGGGCGCCACTCGACCGCGATGCAGCTCGCCCGTTCGAGCGCGCGGTCGTCCAGTTCGCGTGTGTGGGGTAGGCTGGAGCCGATGGCGGCGACGAAGCTGCCGGGCGCGAGCTGGTCGCCCCCGAACAGCGGCGTCGTCGAACGCGAGGCGGTGACCACGATGTCGGCGCCGGCCACCGCCTCCTCCGGGGTCGCCAGGCGCACCGCCGTGCCGCAGGCGGCTTCGAGCTGCGGCACCAGATCCGCCGGCGCGTAGGGGTCGAACACGCGGATCTCTTCCAGCGCAAACGCCCCCGCCATCTGCACCGCGTGCATGCGGCCCTGCACGCCCGCGCCGAACAGCGCCAGCCGTTTGGCATCGGCACGCGCCAGCCGGCGCGCCGCGATCACCGAACAGGCCGCGGTGCGCAGACGGGTGATGGCCCCCGCGTCAAAGGACGCGAGCGCGCGACCGTCCTCGGTCGAGAACAGCAGAATCACGAAAGTGAACTGGCCCTGGATGGTGGTGTAGACCTTCGCGCCAGCCACCTGCTGCCCAGGAATCACCGCCCCCAGCGTCGACAGCTTGATGCCCTGGGCTTCGGTGCGCACACGCTCCTGCATCGCCGCTTCGCTGCGGCCGAAGCGTTCAAAAGCGTCCTGAAGCACGACCTGCGCGTCTTCCGGGGTGATGGTGGCGTCGACGATGGCGTCGGTAATGTGTTGCATGGCAGAAATCCTCAGGCTGCGAACAAGGTACGGAACAGCACGACCAGCGCCCCGGCGGCCGCCATGGCGAGCAGCAGCCTGCGCACCAGCGGAGCCGGCACGTGCCGCTTGATGGGGTTGGAGGCGAAGAAGCCCGCGAACATCCAGGGCATCAGCAGGGCGCTCAGCAGGTATTCGTGCGCCCCCATGCGCCCGACCGCCGTGAGCACGGTGATGGACACCACCGAGCCGATGAAGAAGATGGCGCCGATGGTGCCGCGCAGTTGCGCCGCGCCCATGTTCTGCATGGCGATGGCGAACGGGGGGGCGCCGGCCGAGGTGATGGTGCCCATCATTCCCGAAGCGAGGCCGGCCATGGCCATGCTGCGCCGCGTTGGCAGCACGCGCCAGCCGGTGAGGCTCAGGCTGACGCCGGTGAGGATGAGCAGCGCAAACATCAGCGACAGCGTCTTCACCGACAGCAACACCAGGCAGGCCGCCGCCAGCACCGTGCCGCCCAGCCGCCCGGCCACGCCCATGCCGGCCAGACGCCATTCGATCGCTTCGCGATCGCGCAGGCCGCCCATGAGCGCCAGCGGGCAACTGAGCACCAGCAGCGGGCCCGGCACCAGCTCCGGAAACCACATCGCGGCCAGCGGCGCGCTGAACATGGCAAAGCCCAACCCGCTCACGCCCTGTAGGCAGGCGCCGATGAGCACCAGCACCCCGGCGGCCAGGTAGTGCCCACCGCTCACCCCCTGGGCCACTTCGGCAGACAGCCAGTCCATGGCCATCACCACGACACGGCGATGTCGCCCTTCACGAAGGTCTGGCAAGCCATGCGGTAGCCCGCGGCCAGGTCCGCTTCGCTCAGGTGCTTGCGCTCCTTGGCCTTGACGTCGTCGGTGTTCGCCAGGCCCTCCTCGATGCGGCACTTGCAGGTGCCGCACAGGCCGCCCCCGCACTTGAACGGAATACCGCCCTTTTCCCGCAGCGACACGCGCAGCAGGTTGCTGTTCTCCGGCGCCTGGACCTGTTTGCCCGCATTCGTCAGGAACGTGATCTGCACCGTGCTCATGCCACCACCCGTTCAGCGAAGCGTGCCGGATCGATGGGCGCGAGTTCGGCCTTCATGCTGCCGAAGGCGCACAGATGGCGCAGCTCGCGGCGCGCGCTGTCCAAGTCTTCAAAACGTTCCAGGAACTTGGTCGGCACGCTGTTGATGGTGACCGGCTCGGTCTCGTCGATCACCCGGATGCGGGTCGGCTGCAGCAACTCGGCCACCAGAAAACGCGCCTTCACGCGGCCGTAGAAAACGTAGTCGTACGCCTCCACCGGCACCAGCCCTTCGCTGGGTTCGCTGCGGAACTGTCCGGGCTTGGAAGTCAAGATCACATACATGGCAATGTCCTGGAAGGTGGGGAAGGGGAATCCGGTGGCGCTCAGAGGCCGGGAGGGAATGGGGCCTGCCCGCAAGGGCGCGATCGATTCCCTCTCGGCCTCTCAGTCCTGGGCCAGCTCGATGTCGTGCTCCAGCCAGAGCTGGCAGGTCAGGCGGTAACCCTCGGCAAGGCGGTCGCCCAACTGCTTCTTCTCTTTCCAGTTGGGCGGCGGCAGGTGCTCGGCACCCGCCAGCACGCGCGTCGCGCACTTGGAACACTTGCCCATGCCGCATTCGTACTTGAGGTGCGGAAACGGGAACTCCCGGATGCCGGCGCGCACGACGAGGTTGGCGCCGCTCTTGACTTCGTCGCGGTAGACCTGGCCGTTCTTGTGAAACGTGACGATGGGCATGGAATCACTCCGGGATTGAAAGAATTCTTGGCGTCTGCAAGGTTTCAGTATACAGTATACTTTAACGACGTCCAAGCGCTGACCGTCATTTCCCCGGGATTCACTGTCACCGCTCGACTTCGCCAGGTATATTTGTATACTGTATACGTTGCTAGGATCCCATCGCCTCCCGGCACCGGCAGCGCCCCCCACCCCACCACCCTCTGTCAAGGAGTCCTTCCATGCCTCAACTGATGAACCGCGACGAATTCCGGACCGCCCTCGAAAACGCCATCAAGGGCAAGAGCGCGAACCAGTCGCCTTTCAGCCTCGCCTGGGCCGGCGGCACGCTCAGCCGTGACCACCTCGCCCGCTGGGCCGAGAACCACTACCACTACGTCGGCCCCTTCGCCGACTACCTGGGGTACCTGTACGCCCGCACGCCCGATCACATGACCGAGGCCAAGGACTTCCTGCTGGCCAACATGTACGAAGAGGAAATCGGTGGCGACCGCCACACCGACTTGCTGATCCGCTTCGCCGAAGCCTGCGGCACCACCCGCGAGCGCGTGGTCGACCCCGACAACATGTCGCCCACGACCCGGGGCCTGCAAGCCTGGTGCTACGCCGTGGCGATGCGTGAAGACCCCGTGGTGGCCGTCGCCGGCCTGGTGGTGGGCCTGGAATCGCAGGTGCCTTCCATCTACCGCAAGCAGACGCCCACGCTGCGCGCGAAGTACGGCTTCACCGATGAAGAGGTCGAATTCTTCGACCTGCACATCGTGTCCGACGAAATCCACGGCGAGCGCGGCTACCAGATCGTGCTGGAGCACGCCAACACGGTCGAGCTGCAACAGCGCTGCCTGAAGATCTGCGAGATCGGTGCCCAGATGCGCCTGCTCTACACCACCGCGCTCTACAACGACTACGTCGCCAAGGAAGAACCGGCCCTGGCCGCCTGATGCAACCGGGTGGCGCGCGGTGCGGCACAGCACTTCCGCGCAGGCCGCGCGCCACCCGGCTGCCCCTCCCTCGATTTCCCAAGCAGCACGCCATGCAGACAGAAGAATTCCTGAACTTCATCGACGGTGAATGGATCCGGTGCCGCAACGGCCGCACCTTCGACAACATCAACCCCGCCGACACGCGCGAGGTGGTGGGCCGTTTCCAGTCGTCGTCGGCCCTCGACGCCGAAGACGCCGTCAACGCAGCGTCCACCGCCTTCGAACTCTGGCGCAAGACGCCGATCGGCCAGCGTGCGCGCCTGCTGAACAAGGCCGCCGACTACCTGGAAGACAACGCCCAGCGTTTCGGTGAAGAGCTCAGCCGTGAAGAGGGCAAGTCCGTCGCGCTCGGCAAGGACGAATTCCTGCGTGCTGCCCAGACCTTCCGCTTCTATGCCACCGAAGGCCAGACCTTCGGTGGTGAAAGCTACCCCCAGGACGACGCCGACATGGCCGTGTTCAGCCAGCGCGAGCCGCTGGGCGTGGTCTCGGTCATCTCGCCCTGGAACTTCCCGGCCTCGATCCCGGCGCGCAAGATCGCGCCGGCCCTGGTCACCGGCAACACCGTGGTGTTCAAGCCCTCGTCCGACGCGCCCTTGAGCGGCCTGCGCCTGGTCGAAGCGCTGATCCACGCCGGCCTGCCCAAGGGCGTGATCAACTACGTCACCGGCAAGGCCGGCGACGTGGGCCCGATCATCACCACCTCGCAGGCGATCCGCGCGATCTCCTTCACCGGCTCCACCCAGGCGGGCATGCACATCCACCGCACGGTGCACCTGACCACCCGGCTGCAGATGGAGCTGGGCGGCAAGAACCCGCTGCTGGTGATGGAAGACGCCGACCTCGACAAGGCCGTTGACCTGGCCATCAAGGGCGGCTTCTCGCTCACCGGGCAGGCCTGCACCGGTACCAGCCGCGTGATCGTGGTCAAGGCCGTGCGCGAAGCCTTTACCGCCAAGCTGGTGGCCAAGGTCAAGACACTCAAGATCGGCCGGGGCGACCAGCCCGGCATGGACCTGGGCCCGCTGGCCACGGCCAAGCAGCTCGACACCGTGCTGTCCTACATCGAGGTCGGCAAACAGGAAGCGCGCCTGCTGTGCGGCGGCGAGCACCTGCACACCGGCGAGTACGAGCACGGTTACTACGTGATGCCCGCGATCTTCGACAACGTGACGCAGAAGATGCGCATCGCCCGCGAAGAGATCTTCGGCCCCGTGATCGCGATCATCGAAGCCGAGGACTTCGAGCACGCGCTGGCCATGGCCAACGACAGCGAGTACGGCCTGTCCGCAGCCATCGCCACGCAGAACGTGCGCTACATCCACCGCTTCACCAACGAGATCCAGTCCGGCACCGTGAAGATCAACCGCACCACCACCGGCAACCTGGTCAACGCGCCCTTCGGCGGCATGAAGAACTCCAGCACCTCGACCTTCCGCGAGTCCGGCCGCGTCGGCCTGGAGTTCTTCACCCAGACCAAGGTGATCTACCGCGGCCTCTGAGCCATCGCCGCGTCGCCCACGCCCTGCTTCACAGAAAGAAAGACAACCATGAAATCCAGCCTCAAACTGCAACTGCCCGAAGCGCGCCGCATGGCCGCCGCCGCCCTCGACAAAGCCCAGGAACTGGGTGTGCCCGAAACCGTGTGCATCACCGATGAAGGCGGCTTCCCGCTGGTGCTCGAACGCATGGACAGCGCCCGCGTGACCGGCCCGCAGATTGCCTGGAACAAGGCCTTCACGGCCGCCGGCCACAAGCGCTCCACCCACCTGTTCAACACGCCGCCCAACGGCCCCGCCCTGCCCGGCAACGAAGCCTTCGGCATCCAGTGGAGCTTTGAAGGCAAGTTCGCCGTGTTCGTCGGCGGCTTCCCCATCGTGGTCAACGGCGAAGTGGTCGGTGGCGTCGGCCTGAGCGGCGGCAACGGCGAGCAGGACACCGCCTGCGGCGTGGCCGCGCTGCAAGCTCTGAAGGACCTGCTGGCCGCCGACGGCCTGGACGTCCTGGTGCAGGCCGACATCAAGAAGTAAGCCACACGGCACAGGAGAGCAGCTCATGGGCTTCGAGGTACTGTGGATCGAGCGCGAAACGCGCTTCGAGGTCGCCCCGGACGAAACCGTGCTCGACGCGGCGCTGCGCCAGGGCGTCGCACTGCCGCACGAATGCACGTTCGGCGGCTGCGGCACCTGCCGCATGCAGGTGCGCGATGGCACGGTGGACTACGAAGAGCTGCCCATGGCGCTGACCGAAGACGAGGTCGCACGGGGCGTGGGGCTGGCCTGCCAGGCCCGCCCGCGCAGCGACCTGGTGATCAGCGTCATGCCGCCCGGCCACTGCAGCGACCCGGTGCAGGTGGAGGCGACGGTGCTCGGGGTGGTATCCCTGGGCCACGATGTGACGCACCTGCAACTGCAACTGCCGGACGGCCAGGAACTGATCTACCAGCCGGGCCAGTACATGAACGTGCACCTGCCCGACGGGCGCTGCCGCAGCTTCTCCATGGCCTCCCGGCCCGACGCGCAGCGCGTGGACTTTCACGTGCGTCGCATTCCCGGCGGTCACTTCACCGACGGCCAGATCGCCGCGCTCCGGCCCGGTGACCGGCTGCCGGTGGAGATCCCGCTGGGAAGCTTTCGCCTGCACAAAGAAGACGAGCGCCCGCTGGTGATGGTGGCCACGGGCACCGGCCTGGCGCCCATCAAGAGCATGCTCGAATCGCTGATGGACGACGACGACTGCCCGCCCGTGCACCTCTACTGGGGCGCGCGCACGCCGGACGACCTCTACCTGCACGACGCGATCGCCGCCTGGGCCGAGCGCCTGTACGAGTTCCGCTACGTGCCCGTGCTCTCGCGCGCCGGCAGCGGCTGGAACGGCCGCACCGGCTACGTGCAGGACGCCGTGCTGGCCGATCTGGACGACCTGTCCGAACCCGCGTTCTACCTCTGCGGCTCGCCCGCCATGATCGCCGACGCCAAGGCCGCCTTCATCGGTCGCGGCGCCAGCGTCGACCACATCTACAGCGACAGCTTCGTCTTCCAGCCGCGCTGACGCAGCGCCCCCAATGGTCAGTCACACACGAGAGCCACACACGATGAATCTGGGCATTGACGGGCGCAGCGCGCTGGTTTTTGGTGGCAGCAAGGGTCTGGGCTACGCGTGTGCGCAGCACCTGACCGCTGCGGGCGTGAACGTGTGCATCGCCGCACGCACCGAATCCACCCTCATCGAAGCGGCACGCCGGCTTGGCGAGGCCACGGGCCGCCCCGTGCAGTACGTGGTCGCCGACATCACCCGGCCCGAAGGGCGCGACGCCGCCCTGCAGGCCAGCCCGGCACCCGACATCCTGGTCAACAACGCCGACGGCTGGCCGCCCGGCAATTTCCGCGACTGGGCGCCGGCCGAATGGCACGCAGCGCTCGACGCCATGATGGTCGGCCCGATCGAGATGATTCGCCGCACCGTGGACGGCATGATGGACCGGCGCTTCGGCCGCATCGTCAACATCGTCTCGCGCAGCGTGCGCGCACCCGACCTGCGCCTGGGCCTGTCCAGCGGCGCGCGCGCCGGCCTGGTGGGCTTCGCCAACGCGCTCGCCCGCGAAACCGTGCGCCACAACGTGACCATCAACAACCTGCTGCCCGGCCCCTTCGCCACCGACGCCCAGCGCGTGCACCTGGAACACAGCGCGCGCCAGACGGACACACCTTTTGCCGACCTCTGGAAAGCCCGCGAAGCGGCCAACCCGGCCGGCCGCTTCGGCGACCCGGACGAACTGGGCGCCTGGTGTGCCTTCCTGGCGTCCCGCTACGCCGGCTACATGACGGGGCAGAACCTGCTGATCGATGGCGGGAGTGTCCACTGACACCCCCCTGCGCCGCTGACGCGGCTTCCCCCCTCTCTGGCGCGGCTGCGCCGCTGGGAGGGGGGACGGCAGCTTGGGCCGGCGGAGCCGGACCCTCGTTGCCCTGCTCGTGAAGACACTTCGCGCCGGAAGGGCCGTGGGGCTGGGCTGCCCTTTGTCGACGCAGTGTGTAGGTGGGTGACGCGGGGTCTCCCTCCTTGGGACAGCTCCGTCAGGGCGCGTCTTTTCCCACAGCCACAGCGAGCGGATCGCGCGTCAGCGACGCGGAACGGCCGGCGTCAGGCCCTCGCGACTTCCACGCCCAGCGTCGCCAAACGCCGCGCCATGCACAGCACGGCGGCGTCCTTGCTCAGCAGGGTCGCGCCCTGCGGGGTGGCGAGGGCGGCGGCCAGGTCGATGAACTTCTGGTCGTCCGGGTCTTTGCAGGTGTAGGCGGCCTTGGGCGCTGCCGGCACGATCTTCGCCCGCTCGTCGAAGGCCGCCAGCACGGCCGACGCGGTCACGGGCCGCCGTTCCAGGCGGCGCACGATGTGCGGATAGGTCAGGACCCGCGCCAGCTCTTCGCGCATGGCGGCGGTGGCGTGCCAGTGCGCCTTGCCCTGCGCCAGCGCTTCGTACAGCGGCGCCACGGCGGGATCGGCGTAGACAAAGAGGTCGAGCACGATGTTGGTGTCGAGCACCAGTGCGCCGGCCCTCATGCGTCGGCCCTCATGCAGCAGGCGGCGGCGAACGGCGCGGCGTCAGGTCAAACCGGAACAGCCGGCATTCGATCGGGCCGTTCCACAGCGGCACGCGGCGCGATTCTTTGAAGCGCATCTTGCCCGGCAGCTTGAGGTCGGGCGTGAGCAGCCAGGCACTCCAGCCCGTGTAATGGCTCTTCCAGTGTGCGGCGAGGCGCTCAAAGAAATCGCTGCCGTCGCTGCCATCGGCCATCTGGGCGCTCTCGCGCCCCAGTCCCGGCTCGGGGGCGGCCTTGGCGCCGACCGTGAAGGTGCGCGGTGCGCGCCCGCCGCGTTCGGCCGCCCGCGACTGGGCGTTCTGGCCCGCCACGCCGGCGGCTGCGATGCGCTCGCCATAGGGCGGGTTGAGCAGCAGCACGCCGGGCTGAGTCGTCGGGGGCAACCGCTGCAGGGCGTCGCCACCGCGCAGCTCGATGGCGAAAGCCACCCCAGCGCGCTCGGCGTTGCGCTGGGCAAAGTCGACCATGCGGAAGGCCACGTCGGAGCCGAACACGATGGGCTTGTGCCCGGCAGGCCATTCGCGGCGTTGCTTCGCGGCGGCGTCCTTGAGCCCGTGCCAGACGTGCGGCTGGAAGGGCAACAGCTTTTCGAACGCGAAGCGGCGCTGCAGGCCGGGCGCGATGCGCAGCGCCATCTGCGCCGCCTCGATCACCACCGTGCCGCTGCCGCAGCAGGGGTCGTACAGCGGGGCGATGTCATCCAGCGACGCGGCCTCGGCCCCGTTCCAGCCGGTGGCCGCGATCATCGCCGCCGCCAGCGTTTCCTTCAGCGGCGCGTCGCCCTTGTCTTCACGCCAGCCGCGCTTGAACAGCGGCTCGCCCGAGGTGTCGATGTACAGGCTCAGCGTCTCGGCCGTGAGGTGGGCGTACAGGCGCACGTCGGGCCAGGTGGTGTTGACGCTGGGGCGCTCGCCGCGCTTGGCGCGGAAGCGGTCGCACACCGCGTCCTTGATCTTGAGCGCCGCAAAATTGAGGCTCTGCAGCGGGCTGTGCTGCGCCGTCACCTCAACCTTCATGGTCTGCTGCGGCGTGAACCAGATTTCCCAGGCCACATCGCCAGCGGCGGTGTACAGATCCTGCTCGCTGCGGTAGGGGCCGTGCCAGAGCTGCACCAGCACACGCTGGGCCAGCCGGCTGTGCAGATTGAGCGCCAGCGCGTCGCGCCAGGCCCCCATGAGCCCCACGCCGGCGCGCGACTTGCGCACGTCGGTGCTGCCGGTGATGCGCTGCACCTCGGCAGCCAGAAAGTCCTCCACGCCAGCGGCGCAAGGCAGGAAAAGCGAGAGATGGTTCATTCCCGGATTGTCGTCCAGACCCTGGCGCACCGGCGCCCCCGGGCTCGGCGCATCCTCATTTGAGCCCGAGGCGACGGGCGAGCTTGTGCAGATTGCTGGCGTCCAAGCCGAGGGCGCGCGCGGCCTGGGCCCAGTTCTGCGCGTGGGCATCGAGCGCGGTGCGGACCGCCTGGCGCTGGCAGGCTTCGACCTGCTCGCGCAGGCTACCGCTCCGGAGCGCTGCGACGGCCCCCTCCGCCGCCACCGGGGGCACCGGGTCCAGCACGGCCGAGGCGGCCTCCAGGTCCAGCAGCTCCGGCCCGAGCGTGACGAGGTCGGTGCGCACCGCGCCGCGGCTGACGGCCTTGAGCGCGGCGCGGCTGATCACGTGTTCGAGCTCGCGCACATTGCCTGGCCAGGGATAGCGTCGCAGCGCTTCTTCGGACGCCGTGCTCAGGCGCAGGCTGCGCAGGCCCAGCCGCGCGCGGTTGCGCTCCAGGAATCGTCCGGCCAGCAGCAGCACGTCGTGGCCGCGTTCGCGCAGGGGCGGGATCGGGATCGGGTAGACCGAGAGGCGGTGGTAGAGATCGGCGCGGAAGCCGCCGTCGCGCACAAGCTCGCGCAGGCTGCGGTTGGTGGCCGCCACCACGCGCACGTCGACGCGCCGTGGCCGGTCGGCACCCAGGCGCTGAATCTCGCCGTTCTGCAGGGTGCGCAGCAGCTTGGCCTGCACCGCCAGCGGCAGCTCACCGACCTCGTCCAGGAACAGCGTGCCGCCTTCGGCGGCCTCGAAGCGGCCGGGACGATCACTCACCGCACCGGAAAACGCGCCCTTGACGTGCCCGAACAGCTCGCTCTCGGCCAGCGATTCGGGCAGCGCCGCGCAGTTGACATGCACCAGCGAGCGACCGTGGCGGCGCGACAAGCGGTGCAGGCGGTGCGCGAACAGCTCCTTGCCCACCCCGGTTTCGCCCAGCAGCAGCACCGGCAGTTCGGAGTCGGCCACCACCGCCAGTTCGTGCAGCAACCGCGCGATGGCCTCGCTCTGGCCGAGGATGTCACCCTCCTCGCCGACCGGGCGCTCGGCCGTGTCGACGCCGCCCAGTCGCAGTGCGCGCGCCTGGGCCTCCAGCCGCGACATGCGCACCGCCGCCTCGACCAGCGGGCGCAGCGCCTGCAGATCCGCCTGGGCGCGGGCATCGAAGGTGCCCACCCGCAGGGCGTCCAGCGTCAGCGCGCCCCAGGACTCACCCTCAACCGCCACCGGCACGCCCATGCAGTCGTGCACGGGCAGCGGCTCGCCCGCGTGTTCGTCGATCAGGCCGTCGTAGGGATCGGGCAGCGTGCTGTCGTGATGGAAGCAGGTCACGCCCGAGCGGGCCAGGATGGCCGACAGGCGTGGATGCGCCTGCAACTCGAAACGCCTGCCCAACGCGTCGCGCACCAGCCCGTCGACCGCGACCGGGCGCAGATGTTCGGCCTCGCGCTGCAGCAAGGCCACGGCACCACAGCCGAAGTGCTCACGCAGGCTGCTCACCAAGCGCTGCAGGCGCACCGCCGGCGGCAACTCGGCAGCCAGGTCGGTCAGCAGCAGCGACAAGACGGCATCCACGGTTATTTATACCTTTAAAGGGTTGAATCAACCCCAATCAGATGCGGTGATTATGACCATTCATGGCCCCAGCATATTGAATTTGCACGTTTTTTTCCAGGCACACCATTCGCACTGTCCTGAGCATCCCAAGACCTGGAGAACCTCATGGATGCCTTCATCGACCAACCCCTGGGCCAACTGGCCCGCCGCATCGCCGGCGCTACGCGCGTGTTCGACGCCCATGGCCTGGACTTCTGCTGCGGCGGCCGCCACACACTGCGCGAGGCCGCCACCTCGCGCGGGCTCGACCCGCAGCCGATTGCCCAGGCGCTGCAAGCCGTCGCCGCCTTGGGCACGCCCACCGGCGAGCGCGACTGGAACAGCGCCACCCCGACCGAACTGGTCGACCACCTCCTGACCCGCTTCCACGCCGTGCACCGCGAACAGTTGCCCGAGCTGGTGCGGCTGGCGCGCAAAGTGGAGCAGGTTCACGGCGACCGCCCGGACTGCCCCACCGGCCTGGCCGACCACCTCAGCTCCATGCAGCAGGCGCTGGAAAGCCACATGCAGAAGGAAGAGCAGGTGCTGTTCCCGATGTTCGCGCGCGGCCAGGGCACGCTGGCGCGCATGCCCATCGGCGTGATGCGGCGGGAACACGACCACCACGGCGAGTCTTTGCAGCATCTGATGGCGCTGACGCAGGACATCACGCCCCCACGCGGCGCCTGCACCACCTGGCGCGCTCTCTACCTGGGCCTGGCCACCTTCCGCGCCGACCTGATGGTCCACATCCACCTCGAAAACAACGTGCTGTTCGAGCGCTTCGCGCCCGCACTCGCGCACTGAAACCGGAGCACCGACATGGGTCCGTACAAGAAACACTGGTTCGCGCTGATCGGCGTGCTCATCGCGATGTTCTCGCTGCTCGGCTACTTCGGCGCCGACGTCTACCGCTCGGCCCCGCCGATCCCGGCCCAGGTGGCCAGCACCGACGGCCAGGTGCTGTTCGGCCGCGACGACATCCTCGACGGCCAGACGGCGTGGCAGTCGGTGGGCGGCATGCAGTTGGGCTCCATCTGGGGTCACGGCGCCTACCAGGCGCCGGACTGGACGGCCGACTGGCTGCACCGCGAGCTGACGGCCTGGCTGGACCTGGCCGCGCAGGCAGCGCACGGTCAGTCTTTCGCGCAACTCGATACCACCGCCCAGGGCGCCCTGCAAGCACAACTGCGCGCCGAGTACCGCGGCAACGGTGTCGACGCCGCGCAGCGCCTGGTGGTCAGTCCCCGGCGCGCGCAGGCGATGGCCGCCACCGCGGCCTACTACGAGCGCCTGTTCGCCGCCGATCCGGCGCTGCGTGGCACGCGCCAAAGCTACGCCATGAAAGAAGACACCCTGCCCAGCGCCGAGCGGCGCCAGGACCTGACACACTTTTTCTTCTGGACCGCCTGGGCCGCGGCCACCGAACGCCCCGGCTCGGCGGTCACCTACACCAACAACTGGCCGCACGAGCCGCTGATCGGCAACGCCCCCAGCGCCGAGAACGTGGTCTGGTCGGTCGCCAGCGTGGTGATCCTGCTGGCCGGCATCGGTTTCCTGGTGTGGGGCTGGTCCTTCCTGCGCGCGTACGAGGCGCCGCTGCCCACAGCGCCGACACACGACCCCCTGACGCTGAGCGCGCTCACCCCGTCGCAGCGGGCTCTGGGCAAGTACCTTTTCCTGGTGGTGGCCCTGTTCGTGTTTCAGGTCTTCATTGGCGGGTTCACCGCGCACTACACGGTCGAAGGCCAGCACTTCTACGGCATCGACGTGTCGCAGTGGTTTCCCTACGCGCTCACCCGCACCTGGCACATCCAGAGCGCCCTGTTCTGGATCGCCACCGGCTTCCTCGCCGTGGGCCTGTTCCTGGCGCCCGTCATCAACGGCGGCAAGGACCCGAAGTTCCAGAAGCTCGGGGTGGATGTGCTGTTCTGGGCGCTGGTGTTCGTGTGCGTCGGCTCCTTCATCGGTAACTACCTGGCCATCGCGCAGAAGTTGCCACCAGCCTGGAGCTTCTGGCTCGGCCACCAGGGCTACGAATACGTCGACCTCGGGCGCCTGTGGCAGATTCTCAAGTGGGTCGGTATCCTGCTGTGGCTGGTGCTGATGCTGCGCGGCGTGCTGCCGGCGCTGCTGTCAGGAGAGCGCCGGGCCGCCCCAAGCTCTTCTGCTCCCCTTGGGGGACGGGCCGGGCGAAGCCTGGACCTGGGGGCCAACAGTTCTGATGGCGAAGACAAGAACCTGCTCGCCCTGCTGACCGCTTCGGTCGGGGCCATCGGTCTGTTCTATGGCGCCGGCCTGTTCTACGGCGAGCGCACCAGCCTCACGGTGATGGAGTACTGGCGCTGGTGGGTGGTGCACCTGTGGGTCGAAGGTTTCTTCGAGGTCTTCGCCACCGTGGCGCTGGCCTTCGTCTTCAGCAGCATGGGCCTGGTCTCGCGCCCCATGGCCACCACCGCCAGCCTGGCTTCGGCCTCGCTGTTCCTGCTGGGCGGCATTCCGGGCACCTTCCACCACCTGTACTTCGCGGGCACCACCACGCCGGTGATGGCGGTGGGGGCGGCCTTCAGCGCGCTGGAAGTGGTGCCGCTGATCGTGCTGGGCCACGAAGCCTGGGACAACTGGCGCCTGAAGACCCGTGCGCCCTGGATGGACAACCTGCGCTGGCCCCTGATGTGCTTCGTGGCCGTGGCCTTCTGGAACATGCTGGGCGCGGGCGTCTTCGGCTTCATGATCAACCCGCCCATCTCGCTGTACTACGTGCAGGGTCTGAACACCACACCGGTGCATGCACACGCCGCCCTGTTCGGGGTGTACGGCTTCCTGGCACTGGGCTTCACACTGCTGGTGCTGCGTTACCTTCGCCCGCAGTTCGTTTTCAGCCCCGTCCTGATGCCAACCGCGTTCTGGGGCCTCAACGTCGGCCTGGTGCTGATGATCGCCACCAGCCTGCTGCCCATCGGCATCCTGCAGTTCCACGCCAGTGTCAGCGAGGGCCTGTGGTACGCCCGCAGCGAAGCCTTCCTGCAGCAGCCGCTGCTGCAGACGCTGCGCTGGGTGCGCACCTTCGGTGACGTGGTGTTCATCGTTGGCGCCGTGGCCATGGCCTGGCAGGTGGTGTGGGGCCTGGCCAGCCGCGGCGCACCCGCCACCACGCTGCGCACGCGCACTGCCTGAGCACGCACCGAGCGCCCTGCCTGCCAAAACGCCGCCCTTTGGGCGGCGTTTTTTCGGGTCTGTCAGAGCGCCTTGCGCAGATTGGCCGGGGCGATGCGCAGCGCCTCGCGGTACTTGGCCACGGTGCGGCGCGCGCACTCGATGCCCTGCTCCTTGAGCATGTCCGAGAGCTGGTTGTCCGACAGCGGTTTTTTGGTGTCTTCGGCCGAGATGAACTGTTTGATGAGCGCGCGCACCGCGGTGCTCGACGCGTTGCCGCCGGTTTCCGTGCCCAGCGAAGAACCGAAGAAGTACTTCAGCTCGTAGGTGCCGAACGGCGTGGACATGTACTTGGCCGTCGTCACGCGGCTGATGGTCGACTCGTGCAGGCCCAGTTCGTCGGCGATCTCGCGCAGCACCAGCGGGCGCATGGCCAGTTCGCCGTGCATGAAGAAATTGCGCTGGCGCTCGACGATGGCGCTGGACACGCGCAGGATGGTGTCGAAGCGTTGCTGGATGTTCTTGATGAACCAGCGCGCTTCCTGCAGGCGCTGCTGCATCGCCGCGTGGCCGCCTTCGCTGTCGCGCCCTCCGCGCTGGCCCCGCAGCGCGTTGGCGTACACATCGTGCACGCGCAGGCGGGGCATGACGTCGGGATTGAGCACCACCTTGAAGCCGCGCCCGGCACGCAGCACGATCACGTCGGGCACGACGATGTTGCGCTCCACGTCGACAAAGCGCCGCCCCGGCTTGGGTTCAAGCCCGGCAATCAGGCCCAGGGCGGCGCGCACCGTCTCGTCGTCCGCCCCCGTGAGCGCACACAGGCGCTTGATGTCACGCTTGGCCACCAGCTCCAGCGGTTGCTGGCAGATCGCCAGCGCGATGCGGGCTGCCGGGGTGTTGCGCAGTTCCTGGATCTGCAGCCGCAGGCATTCGGCCAGATCGCGCGCCCCCACACCAGCGGGCTCCATCGCCTGCAGCCAGCCCAGCGCGATGCGCAGTTGCTCTTCGGCCTCCTCGGCCTCTTCAAGCGACGGCAAACCGGTGTCGGGATGGGCCAGGCGCCACCACGCGCGGGCCAGATCACCCAGATCGCCATCCAGATAGCCGTCATCGTTCAGCGATTCGATGAGGAAGAACAGCGCGGCCGCGTCGTCGTCCCCGATGCGCAGCATGCGCGCCTGTTCGTGCAGGTGGTCCTGCAGGCTGATCAGGCTGCGCGCCAGCTCGGCCGCGCTGGCGGTTTCGTCGTCGTCCGACGCGCCGTTGCGCGGCGGCGCGTCACCGCCCCATTCGCTGTCATCGGGCGCGATTTCGACCGTGCCGTCGCCTTCCCAGCTTTCTTCCACGGGGGCCGAGCCGTCGAGCCGGCCTTCCAGGTCGTCGGCCGGGGCGCTTTCATCCGAGGCGGACAGGCGCTCGCCCGCCGAAGCGGCGGCGCCATCATCCGCACCGCTCCCCGACTCGCTGAGCTGTTCGCCCGCGCTGACCGGTGCGTCGGTGGCCGACAGGCCAAACTCCTCGCGCTCGGCGCTTTCTTCCGTGCGCTCCAGGAAAGGGTTCTCGTCGAGCATCTGCTCGACTTCCTGCGCCATTTCGAGCGTGGACAGCTGCAGCAACCGGATCGACTGCTGCAGTTGCGGCGTCAGGGCCAGGTGCTGCGAAACCCGCAGGGAGAGCGACTGTTTCATGCCGCCGCCCGCTCCGCATCACGCCATGCCGGGCGCATGCCCGTCGGAAGCTGTCCGCCAGGTCCGGTCATCCGCATGCTGGCCTCACATCCGGAAGTGTTCGCCGAGATACACCCGACGCACGTCGGCGTTCTCGACGATCTCGGCCGTGGTCCCGCTGGCCAGCACCTGGCCATCGCTGATGATGTAGGCGTGGTCGCAGATGCCCAAGGTTTCGCGCACGTTGTGGTCGGTGATCAGGACACCGATGCCCTTGTCCTTGAGGAAAGCGATGATCTGCTGGATTTCGAGCACGGCGATCGGGTCGATACCGGCAAAGGGTTCGTCCAGCAGGATGAAGCGCGGCCGGGTGGCCAGCGCACGCGCGATTTCCACGCGGCGACGCTCCCCACCCGAGAGCGCCGGTGCGGGCGAATCGCGCAAGTGGTCGACCCGCAATTCCTTGAGCAGTTCGTCGAGACGGTCGTTGATATCGACCGCCGACAGCGGCTCGCCGTTCACATCGTGCTGCAGCTCCAGCACCGCGCGCACGTTCTGCGCCACCGTGAGCTTGCGAAAAATCGAGGCTTCCTGCGGCAAATAGCCCAGGCCCAGGCGGGCCCGCCGGTGGATGGGCAGGCGCTCGATGCGCATGCCGTCGAGTTCGATTTCGCCACCGTCGGCCCGCAGCAGGCCCACGATCATGTAGAACGATGTGGTCTTGCCCGCGCCATTGGGGCCCAGCAGACCGACCACCTCGCCCTTGTCGACCGAGAGCGAGACGTTCTTGACCACCTTGCGGCTGCCATAGGCCTTGCGCAAGCCGCGTGCTTCCAGCCGGCTGCGGACCGCCATCGGCGCCGGGGCCTCCGCCGCCGTCACTGCTTCTGCTCGGGAAGGGTGTTGGTGGACCGCAGTTGGGCGGGCGCTGTGGCGGGTGCCGGCTTCGCCTGCTCGTCCGGGATCGGGGTCAGCATGGCCCGCACACGGCCGGAAGGATTGGACGCGGTGGCGGCAGCGCCGCCCTTGACGGTGTAGACCTCGGTGGCGCTGCTGTAGGTAATCTGGGTGCCCGAGCTCTCGTCGTTGAGCTGGGTGCCCCGGTAACGGCGCATCACCGCCTTGCCGGTGAACACCACGGTTTCGGAGGCGCTTTCGTATTCGATGCGCTCGCCCTCACCCTCGATCCATTCGTCCACGCCTTCGCGTTTCTGCCGGAAGAAAGCCAAGGCATTCGGTCCCCCGACGAGCAGACCGAACTGGTTGCCCTGCGGGTCCTGGCGCACCTCCATGCGCGCACCGCGCATGATGATCGTGCCCTTGGTGGCCACCACCTTGCCGGTGAACACGCTCAGTTGCTTAGCATCTTCATAGCGCAGGCTGTCGGCCTCGATGTTCAACGGCTTGTCCTTGTCGGCCAACTCCGCATGCACGGCGCCCACGGGCAACGCGCAGGCCAAGGCCAGCAACAGGGAGCGGATCGGGAAGCGGGGGTTTTGAAGCACGGGCATGGCAGGTGAGGGCACGAAACTTGCATTCATTGTAGCCTTCACCGGCCGGCGTTCGGCGCGCATGGCCGAACAAATTGCGGGGCCTTTGACCGGCCCCGCCACCAGGTGACCCAAACCCGGTCAGCCCTTGCGCAGATCGGCGATCAGTGCGTCGGCCACCTGCAGGGTCTTGGGACCTTGACCCGGGACGTAGAAACGTCCTCCAATCCCCAGCGACGGGGTGGCCTCCACCAGATAGGCTTCCTGCATCTGGGCCGCGCGCCGCGCCTTGCCCGCCACCGAAAACGCGTTGTAGTTCTCGGTGAACTTGGCGGTGTCCAGCCCTTGCTTGCCGACCCAGGCGGTGATGGTCTCGGCGGTGGTCAGGCGTTGCCGCTCGACGTGGATGGCCTTGAAAACCTTTTCGTGCAAGGCATCGAGCTGGCCCATCGCTTCGAGTGCGTAGAACAGCCGCTGCAGCGGCACAAAGGCTTCGCTGAACGCGACAGGCATACGACGCACGGTCACGTGGGCCGGTTTCTTCTGAATCCAGGCGCTGAAGATGGGCTCGAAGTTGAAGCAGTGCACGCAGGTGTAGGCGAAGAACTCGATCACCTCCACCTGCCCGTTCGGGGCATCCACCGGCGCGGGGCGGCCCAGGCGCTGGTATTCGTTGCCTTCCTTGAAGCCCCCGACCTGGGCCTGCGCCAGCGGGGACCACAAGGCACCGGATACGGCGCCCGCGCCGGAGGCCAGCAGGGAAGCGGAAAACTGACGACGTTGCATGTAAGGACTCCTGTGATGAGCGGGTTGGTGGCCGGCGCCGCGGCAAAGTTCCCGCGGACGCGGGGTGTCAGCGCGGCACGCGCACCAGCGCCGCCTCCACCCCGCCGGACTCGAGCTGCTCGCGGGTCGCGTCGGCCGGCACCTTCTGCTGGAACGGTCCCACACGGACCCGGAACACCGGTCGCCCGGCCTGTTCGCGCTCGGTGATGTTGGCGGCAAACCCCATCATGGCCAGACGCGCACGCTGTGACTCGGCTTCCTCGGGACTGCGGAAAGCCCCCGCCTGCACAAAGTAGACAAAAGGCTCGGCACCGCCCACGGTGGCTGCGGACGCTGGTGCCGAGGTGTCGCGCGTGACGGTGACCGTCACCGTGCCAGGGGCTGCGGGCGCCGGCGAGCCCAGGCGCGACTGCACCAGGTCACCGATCGGGTCGGCCGAGCTGGCGGGTGCAGCAGGCGCAGCAGCGGGGGCAACGCCCGGTGCCGTCACGGCGGGATCGCCCGATTCGGGCGCCGGCGCCGCCGCAGGCAGCGGGGCCTTGCTGGCGAGGCCGGCGTTCGGGTTCCAGCCCTTGTTGCGCTCGGCCTCGGCCGCGTCCTGCGCCGCCGAGCGGGAAACGCCCCGGTCCACAAAGGGCACCGGCACGCGCGTGACGTACATCGCCACGGCCAGGGCGATGGCCAGACCGACCAGAACGCCCACCACAAAACCGATCAGGGTGCCGCCACGCTGCGGCCGGGGAGAATGTTTCATCCGGAACTCGTGCCTTACATTTTTTGCGGTGCGTCCACACCCAGCACCGCCAGGCCATTGTGCAGCACCTGGGCGGTCGCCGCGACCAGCGCCAGGCGGGCCTTTTTCACGGCTTCGTCATCGACCAGGATGCGCTCGGCGTCGTAGTAGCTGTGGTAGGCCGCCGCCAGTTCGCGCAGATAGAAGGTCACATCGTGCGGAGCGAAATCGGCCGCTGCGGCCGTGAGCATGGCCGGGTACCGGGCCAGCAGCAGCATCAGTGCCTGGGCCTGCGGCCCCTCCAGCGCCGACAGGTCGGTGTCCTGGAGAGCGGCCCTGTCACCGCCCCAGGCCGCGAGCACCGAGCAGATGCGCGCGTGCGCGTACTGCACGTAGTAGACCGGGTTGTCGTTGTTCTTCTGCACCGCCAGATCGACGTCGAAGGTGTATTCGGTGTCGGGCTTGCGGCTGAGCAGGAAGAAGCGCACGGCATCCTTGCTGGTCCACTCGATCAGGTCGCGCAGCGTGACGTAGCTGCCGGCGCGCTTGCTGATCTTGACCTCTTCGCCGTTGCGCACCACGCGCACCATGGTGTGCAGCACGTAGTCGGGGTAGCCCTGCGGGATGCCCACCTCGGCGGCCTGCAGGCCGGCGCGCACGCGGGCGATGGTGCCGTGATGGTCGGTGCCCTGGATGTTGATGACCTTGGTGAAGCCGCGCTCCCACTTGGCGATGTGGTAGGCCACATCGGGCACGAAGTAGGTGTACGTGCCATCGCCCTTGCGCATGACGCGGTCCTTGTCGTCGCCGTAGTCGGTCGACTTGAGCCACAGCGCGCCGTCCTGCTCGTAGGTCTTGCCGTTGGCGATGAGCCGGTTCACCGTGGCCTCGACGCGGCCGCTGGTGTAGAGGCTGGATTCGAGGTAGTAGTGGTCGAACTTGACCTGGAAAGCCTGCAGATCCTTGTCCTGCTCGTTGCGCAGGTAGGCGACGGCAAACTGGCGGATGTTGTCGGCATCGTCGACGTCACCGCTGGCGGTGAATTCGCGGTCATCGGCGTGCACCGTCTTCTTTGCCAGGAAGTCGTTGGCGATGTCCTGGATGTAGTCGCCGTTGTAGGCGGCCTCGGGCCACTGTTCGTCACCGGGCTTGAAGCCCTTGGCACGCAGCTGGGTGCTGGTCGCCAGCGTGCCGATCTGCACGCCCGCGTCGTTGTAATAGAACTCGCGGTGCACCGCCCAGCCCTGGGTGCTGTAGAGGTTGCAGATCGCGTCGCCCAGCGCGGCCTGTCTGCCGTGGCCCACGTGCAGCGGGCCGGTGGGGTTGGCCGACACGAACTCGACCATCAGGCGCTGGCCGTTGGCCGGCTGCACGCCGAAACCCGTGCCAGCCTCCAGCACCTCGCGCACGATCTGCTGCTTCGCTGCCGGCTGGAGGCGGATGTTGATGAACCCCGGGCCGGCGATATCGATCTCGGCCACCCACTGCTGGTACACCGGCTGAGCCAGCAACGCGGTCTTGAGCTGCTCGCCCACCTGGCGCGGGTTGGCCTTGAGCGGCTTGGCCAGTTGCATGGCCGCGGTCACGGCGAAGTCACCATGTGCCGCCACCTTGGGCGATTCGAAGGCGGCCTTCTCGCCGGCACCCGGCGACAGCTGTTCCAGGGCCTGGGCCAGCCCGGCCAGCAGTTCTTGTTTGATTTTCAGCATAGGGGCGGAATTTTAGGCGGGCGCGCCGACCCTGTGCGCCGACAGGGCTGCGGCTGCGCTATCGTTGCGCCACCCGCGCTGGCGGGCCCCGTCCACGCACCGTTTGCAAGGAACCCCATGAAACCGCTGCTGATTCTGTTGACCTTGTGCGCCACCATGGCGTCGGCCCAGGCCCCAACCCCGCCGGACAAGGCGCCCACCGGGCAGCAGGCGCGGATGACCCGTTGCAACCAGAGCGCGGGGGAAACCGACCTCAAGGGCGATGAGCGCAAACAGTTCATGAGCCGCTGCCTCAAGGGCGAGACGGAGCCCACCGCCGGCACGCCCCAGCAGGAACGGATGAAGGCCTGCAATGCCGATGCCGGCGCGCAGGCGCTCAAGGGCGACGAACGCAAGGCATTCATGAAAAAGTGCCTGAGCAACGCCCCGGCCACGCCGCAGGAGCGCATGAAAAGCTGCAACACCGAGGCCACCGCCAAGGCGCTCACAGGCGACGCACGCAAGCAGTTCATGGGCACCTGCCTGAAGGGCTGAGGCTCAGACCTCCCCGGCGGCGCCGACCCCCTCAGGACCGGACAGCCAGCGGGCCCAGTGGTCGATACAGGCGCGCAACTTGGGCAGGCGGTGCCGCTCGGGCAGCATGACCGCATAGATCGGCACCCGGTCGCGTTCGAACCAGTCGTCCAGCACCGGCACCAGCGCACCGCTGGCCAGATGCGGCCGGCTGAGCAGGTCGTTGAGCCTTGCGATGCCCACGCCCTGCACCGCCAGCGCCAGCGTGACCGCGGTGTTGTCACTGCGCGTGTGGCCCTGGGCCACGTAGACGCTTCCCACTGGGCGCCCTGCCTGCGGCGTCCACGGCCAGCGGTTGAGCACCGGGCTGGAGGTGCTGGTGATCAGCCGGTGGCGGGCCAAGTCGTCGGGATGCTGCGGCACCCCGAAGCGCTGCAGGTACGCGGGCGCGGCGCACAGGCGCCGGCCATGCTCGGCGATGCGGCGTGCCACCAGGTGGTCACCGGCCGGCGTGCCGGTGCGGATGGCGATGTCCACCCCCTCGCGCGCCATGTCGCTCATGCGGTCGTCGGCGAGCACCTCCACCTGCAACTGCGGGTGGGTGTCGTACAGCGCGGGCAGGCTGGGCGCGATCACGGTTTCGGCCAGCACCGGGCTGACCGCGACCCGGACCCAGCCGCTGGGCCCGGCGCGCTTGAGGCGCAAGGCCGCGGCAAGCTCGTCGCGGGTATCCACCAGGCGCCGCGCGTGCGCTGCGAAGGTGTCGCCTTCGTCCGTCAGGCTCAGGCCGTGGGTGGTGCGGTGCATCAGGCGCACGCCGCACTGGGCCTCCATGCGCACCAGCGCCCGAGACACCTGGCTCACGGGCACGTGGCGCTCGCGCGCCGCTGCCGAGAGCGAGCCCAGTTCGGCCACCCGCAGAAACAGGGCCGCATCGTCCAGATCGAGGTGCATGGGGTTCTCCGGCTTGGTTTTGCTTATTTTGCAATACCCATTCATCTGAATCGCCGTTTCCGGCTTCCGGCATTGCACCTAGAGTCAATCCATCCTTTTTCTGGAGACGGACATGCCCCTCTTCCACACCGACCCCCATGACCTGGCGGCCCAGCGCCACCAGGCCGAGCACGAGCGGCGAGAACACCTCGACGGCCTCTGGCGCCAGGCCGACAGCATGTGGACCCGCGTGCAACTGGACGCCAACGCCCGCCTGATGCGCAGCACCCGGCGCCTGCAGGCCCGGTTGGAGCGCCGGCAGCAGCACCTGCTGGCCTCCTGAAAGCCGCCGCCATGCCCCTGGTCACCCTCACCCTGCGACAACGCCGGCCGGCGGTGTTCAAACAGGCGGTGCTCGACGCCATCCACGCGGCACTGGTCCAGGCGGGCATCCCGGAGGCGGACCGCTTTCAGCGCGTATTCACCCTGGAGGCCGCCGACGCGCACATGGACCCCTGGTACCCCGACCTGCCACGCCCGCGCACCGACGACGCCCTGCTGATCGAGATCCTCTGGTCGGTCGGCCGCAGCGTGCGGATCAAACGCGCCCTGCTCGCCGACCTCATGCAGCGCCTGGACGCCCTGGGCATCGACACGGAACAGGTCATGGTCGTCCTGCAGGAAACCGCCTGGGAGAACTGGTCGTTCGGCGGTGGCCGGCAACTGCACGCATGAACGCGCCCGGCACCGAGCGCAGAGGCTGAGAGTGAGAGGGATTGGGGCGTGCCCGAAAGGGCGGCCGATTTCCTCTATGCCTCTCCGTGCGGCCCAAAGGGATGCAGGTGCTTGGCCGCGGCGGCCTTCACCGCCGCCGTCAGGCGCTGCGCCGACGCCGGCTCGCGCGCCCAGTGCTGCCAGAACAGCGCCACATCCACCGTCGCACCAGGCAGCACTTCCTGCAGCGCCGGTCTCTGCGCCAGGTGCTGCTCGGGCACCATGCCCCAGCCCAGACCGAGTTCGATGGCGGTCTCGAACGCTTCGACCGCGGGCGCGTAATGGCGCGGATAGTGCGGCTGCTTGAGCCCGAAGTGCTGCAGCAGGAAGGCGTCCTGCAACGCGTCCTTGCGGTTGAAGATGATCGCCGGATGCGCCAGCAGCCGGTGCGGCGACACCGCCCCACGCGGCGTGCGGCTGCGCTCCACCACCGCCGGCGCCGCAACGCAGCGGTAGCGCATCACGCCCAGCGGTTCGGCCACGCAGCCGCGCATGGGATCGGCGAGTGTGGTCACACAGCCGATCACATCGCCGCTCTTGAGCGCGTCGTGCGTATGGTCCTGGTCGTCGATCAGGATTTCCAGCAACAGCCGGTGGCGCTGCAGCAACGGCGCCACGCCGGGCAGGAACCAGCTCGCCACCGAGTCGGCGTTGATCGCCACGCTCAGGCTCTGCCAGGCCGCGCCAGCGCGCACCGGCGCCCCTCCTTGCAGGCCTGCCAGCAGGTCGGCTTCCATCAGCCGCACCTGCTTGGTGTGCGCCAGCAGCGCCTGCCCCGCGGCCGTGGCGCGCACGCTCTTGCCGCGCACCAGCAGGCGCTGACCGAGCGCCGCTTCCAGCGATTTGATGCGCAGCGACACCGCCGCCAGCGTGAGCGACAGGGCCTGGGCTGCCGCCCCGAAGCTGCCGTGTTCGGCCACGGCAGCCAGGGCTTCGAGTTGGCGGGCGTCGAGCATTCTGTTTAATTTTTATTGACTGATCAGAGTTTAAGTTAACTCTGTTTAAAAGAAAGCTGTCGCCCTGCACACTCCCGGCCACATCAAACCGCGATCCACCGCCGAGAAGACCCCATGACCCTCGCCTTCCCCACCTTCACCGCCGGCATGGTGCTGAGCCTGTCGCTCATCATGGCCATCGGCCCGCAGAACGCGCACGTGTTGCGCATGGGCCTGCAGCGCCAGCACCTGTGGCTGACCGTGGCGGTGTGCGCACTGGCCGACATGGCCCTCATTGCGCTGGGCGTGCTCGGGCTCGCCCAGCTGGGCGGCCTGTCGGACAAGCTGCAAGGCGCCCTGATCGGTGCCGGCGTGCTGTTCCTGGGCGTCTACGGCTGGCAGGCCTTCCAGCGCTTCCGCCAGCCAGCCCGCCCGGCCACCGCCATCGGCGACGGTGCCGCGCAGGGGGCGAACGTCTCGCGCCGCCAAGCAGTGCTCTCGGCCTTGGCTTTTTCGTGGCTGAACCCGCACGCCTGGCTGGACACCGCCGTGCTGATCGGCACCGCATCGCTGGCCTACGGCCAGGGCAGCACCGTTTTCGGCCTGGGCGCGGTCACGGGCTCCATCGTCTGGTTCCTGCTGCTGGGCACCGCCGCGTTCTGGCTGGGCCGGCGCCTGAACGCGCTGCGCATCTGGCGCGCGCTCGACGGTGCCGTGGCCCTGATGATGTGGGGCACGGCCGCCGTGCTGGTCGGCAGCCTGTTCTGAGAAAGCCGCTCCATGCGCCCCACCCGCCCCGCCAACGCCCCCGTCACCCTGTTCGGGCCGGACTTTCCCTTTGCCTACGACGACTGGCTCCGGCACCCCCGGGGCCTGGCCACGCTGCCCGAGGCAGCACATGGCACAGAAGTGGCGGTCGTGGGCGCCGGCGTCGCCGGGCTGGTGGCGGCCTACGAACTCATGAAGCTCGGGCTCAGGCCCGTGCTGCACGAAGCCTCGCGCATGGGCGGGCGCCTGCGATCACAGGCTTTTGAAGGGGGCCAGGGCGTGATCGCCGAACTCGGCGGCATGCGCTTCCCGGCATCGTCCACCGCCTTCTTTCATTACGTGAACCTGCTGGGCCTGCAGACCCGCCCCTTTCCCAACCCGCTCACGCCCGCCGCCGGCAGCACGGTGATCGACCTCGAAGGCCAGACGCACTACGCGCGGTCGCTGGAGGAACTGCCGCCCGTGTTCCGCGAGGTGGCCGCGGCCTGGAACGACGCGCTGGAAGAACTGGGTTTTTCCGGCCTGCAGCAGGCGCTGCGCGAGCGCGATGTGCCCCGCCTGAAAGCGCTGTGGAACGCCCTCGTTCCGCTGTGGGACGACCGCACCTTCTACGACTTCGTGGCGCAGTCGGCCGCGTTCTCCAAGCTGTCGTTCCGCCACCGCGAGATCTTCGGCCAGGTCGGCTTCGGCACCGGCGGCTGGGACTCGGACTTCCCCAACACCCTGCTGGAAATCCTGCGCGTGGTACTGACCGGCTGCGACGAAAACCAGCACCTGATCGTGGGTGGCGCGCAGCAGGTGCCGCTGGGCCTGTGGCAACACGCACCTGCATCTATCGCGCACTGGCCGACCGGCACGACGCTGGCCAGCCTGCACGGTGGCGCCACGCGGCCGGGCGTGACCGCCATCCACCGCGCCAGCGATGGCCGGATCGCCGTGACCGACACCTGGGGCAGCGAGCGCACCTACCCCGTCGTGCTCGTGACCTGCCAGAGCTGGCTGCTGACCACCCAGATCGCGGTGCAGGAAAGCCTGTTCTCGCAAAAGCTGTGGATGGCGCTGGACCGTACCCGCTACATGCAGTCGAGCAAGACCTTCGTCATGGTCGACCGCCCGTTCTGGAAAGACGTGGACCCCGCCACCGGTCGCGACACGATGAGCATGACGCTGACCGACCGGCTCACGCGCGGCACCTACCTGTTCGACAACGGGCCGGACCAGCCCGCCGTGCTGTGTCTCTCCTACGCCTGGATGAGCGACGCGCTCAAGATGCTGCCGCACCCGCCTGAAAAGCGCGTGCAGCTCGCGCTCGACGCGCTGCGCAAGATCTACCCCGGCGTGGACATTGCGAGCCACATCGTCGGCGACCCGATCACCATCTCGTGGGAAGCCGACCCTTACTTCCTGGGCGCTTTCAAGGGCGCCCTGCCCGGCCACTACCGCTACAACCAGCGCATGTATGGCCACTTCATGCAGGACGGCCTGCCGGCCGCCGAACGCGGCATCTTTCTGGCCGGCGACGACATCTCCTTCACGCCGGCCTGGGTGGAAGGCGCGGTGCAAACGGCGCTGAACGCGGTCTGGGGCATCGCACACCAGCTCGGTGGCCAATGCCCGGCCGACAATCCGGGGCCGGGCGAGCACTATCCCGCCATCGGGCCCATCGCGCTGCCGGACTGACGCGCGGCCGCCCCACCGCCTTGCCGCCCCCGCCACCTTCGCGTACCGTGCCGCCATGAACGTGCCCGACCACGACCTGCGCCTCGCGCTCTGGCAAACGCCCTATGCGCCTCCGTCAGGCGGCACCGCCGAAGCGCTGCGCCGGCTCGACGCCGCAGCGGCACAGGCCCGCGCACAAGGCGCCGACTGGCTGCTGTGCCCGGAAATGTCGCTCACGGGTTATGCCATCGGCGCCGAGCGGGTGGCCGCGCTCGCCGAAGCCTCCGACGGCCCACTGGCCCAGGCTGTGGCCGTGATCGCGCGCCGCCACGGCCTGGCCATCGTCTACGGGTATCCCGAGCGCCATCCGCAGGGCCGGCCGTTCAACGCGGTGCAAGCCATCGGCGCCGACGGTCAGCGGCTGGCGAACGGCCGCAAGAGCCACCTGTTCGGCGCGCTCGACGCCGCCCAGTTCAGCCCGGGCGAAACCGCCCCCACGGCCTTCACCTGGCGCGGCTGGACGCTGGGCCTGCTGATCTGCTACGACGTGGAGTTTCCGGAAACGGTGCGTGCGCTCGCGCTGCAGGACGCCGATGCGGTGCTGGTCCCCACCGCCAACATGACCGGCTTCGACGAGGTCCCGGAAATCCTGGTGCCGGCGCGCGCCTGCGAAAACCGGCTGTTCGTGGCCTACGCCAACGCCTGCGGCGCCGAGGGCGCCACGGTGTATGGCGGTGAAAGCCGGGTGTGCGGCCCGGATGGCCGCGCCCTGCTGGCCGCCGGGCGGGGGCAGGCCCTGCAGACCGTCACCCTGGCCGCCGGACAACGCCGCACGGCGCTGGCGCACGACCAGCGTCCCCACCGGCGACCGGCGCTGTACGCCGCGCTCAGCCAGCCCCGCACCGGCTGAAGCGGGACGGGCTCACATTTCCGGCAGGCCCGGAATCTGCCCGCGCAGGAAGTCGATCATCGAGCCGGCCTGCAGGTTGGTGAACACCGACCATTCGCCCACGGCGCAGTTGGCCGACGTGCCCCCCGAAGTCACCCCCACCACACCGGCGCGCCCATTGATCACGCGGTACATCGGGCCACCGGAATCGCCCATGCAGGTGTTGCTGAGCTTTTCATCGAACACGAACCCGGCCCGGGAATCCTCGACGTAATCGACCCGGACCAGCCCCACCGACAGCTCGTACGACGGGCGGCCCCAGCCCGAGATGTAGGCCGACTGGCCCGTCGACAGACGCTGGCTGGTCAGCACCGGCATGGTCGGGTTCGACAGCGGGCTGCGCAGATGCACCACGCCCAGGTCGTTGAGCAGACGCCCGTCGGTGTACGAATACCCCGGGTGCGGCACCCAACTGCTGGCGTCGATCGGGTCGGCCGTGCCGTCACCCTTCCACTGCGCCGCAACGATGCGCGAGATCTTGCCTTCGACACAGTGGGCAGCGGTCACCACCGAGGTGGGCGTCACCAGCACCCCGGAACAGGCCGACGTCGCCCCGGAAGGCTCCTGGATCACCAACAGCACGACCGGCGATGCCTCGGGTGCCACACACGCCGTGCCGTTCACGATCTTGGGCGTCATGCCCTGGCTTTCGCACAACACGGTGGCTGCCGGGAGGGTGAGCTGGGGCTGGTTGTCGTAGCGCTTGGAGTCGGTCACCCCACCGCCATCCCCGCCGCCACCGCCACAGGCGGCCAGCACCACACCACACAGGCCAGCGAGCGCTTTGCGCATATCCATCCACTGCATTCGGTCCTCCCCAAAAAAGTTCGTAATGTAATGTAAAGCACCGGATTGGCGCACACCGGCCGCGCCCTCGCACCCCCGCTCACGCAGGGCCAGACGCAAGGGCGTCCGGCATCAGGCTGTCCATGAAGGCGCGGGCTGCCGGCGGCAGCGAGCGCCCCACGCGCGTGACCAGTCCGATGGGCCGCGTCACCCCCGGCCGCGCCAGGGGCACCGCAGCCAGTTCGGCCATGTTCACCAGCTCCAGCGCCAGCACCGGCAGGGCGGCGACACCCAGGCCCGCCCCCACCATGGCGCCGCAGGCGGCCACGCTGGGAAAGTCCATCAGCGGCCGCACCGGACTGCGCAGGCGCAGAAAGGCCGCGTCGGTGATTTGCCGGATGCTGCTGTGCGGCGCACTCACGAGGCACGGGCGCGTGGCGAACACCGACCAAGGCACCGACGCGCGTGCAGCCAGCGGATCGTCGCGGCGACACAGCAGCACGAACGGATCGTCGAGCAAATGGCGGTATTGCAGGCGCTGGCGCGGCTGCGGCCGCACGCTCAGCCCGAGGTCGGCACGCCCCTCCTCCACCAGCGCCAGCAGCGCGTCGGCCGGCGCCTCGATCAGCGACAGCGACACCTGCGGATGCGCGCGCAGGAAAGCGGCCATGGCGCGCGGCACCAGCGAGACGCTGGTGGACGGCAGCGCAGCGACCGTGACGCGGCCGCTGCGCCCGGCCATGAACTCGCCCAGGTCACCCAGCGCGTGGTCGAAGTCGCGCAACACGCGGCGCGCAATGGGCAGCAGTTCCTGCCCCGTCGCGGTGATGCGCACATGGCGCGTGTCGCGGTCGAACAGGCGCGCGCCCAACGACTGTTCGGCACGCCGGATGGCGCTGCTGAGCGCAGGCTGTGACTGCCCGAGCTGCAGCGCGGCCTGGCGGAAGCTCCCGCTCGAGGCCACCTGCACAAAGGCTTCCAGTTGCCGCACGCTGAGATCGATGCGCATCCGATTGATCCAGTTTGGTTATCACAGAAATAGGAATGTATCGCTTCCCAGATCAATCCCGCCTGCCTAGACTGAGCCCGAAAGACACAGGAGACAAGACCCATGGGTGATCGGTATGGCCGGCGTGCTTGACGGCGTGCGTGTGCTGGAGCTGGGGCAGGTGCTGGCGGGGCCGTTTGCGGGCGCCATCCTGGCCGACCTCGGGGCCGAGGTGATCAAGATCGAGCGCACCGAAGGCGGCGACGACGCGCGCCGCATGGGCCCGGCCTTCCGGCACGGCGACGCGCTCAATTTCCACATCTTCAACCGCGGCAAACAGTCGGTCGCGCTGGATCTCAAGACCGAGGCCGGCCGCGCGCACCTGGAGCGCCTGACGGCGCAGGCCGACGTCTTCATCCACAACCTGCGACCCGGTGTGCCCGAGGCCCTGGGCATCGACGGCGCCACCCTGTGCGCGCGCCACCCCCGCCTGATTTACGGCGAGATTTCGGCTTTCGGCCCCATCGGCCCGATGGCCATGCGGCCCGGTTATGAACCGCTGCTGCAGGCGTTCAGCGGCCTGTCGAGCACCAACGGTGGCGAGGGCGATCCGCCGATGCGTTCGGGCGCGTCGGTGTGCGACCAGGGCTCGGGCATGTGGCTGGTGATCGGCGTGCTGGCCTTGCTGCACCGGCGGGCACAGACCGGCCGCGGCGGCCTGCTGACCACCTCGCTGCTGGAGACCGCGCTGGCCTGGAACGCGCAGAAGAGCGACGCCTGGACCAACGAAGGCCAACTGCCGTTGCGGCACCGTTCGGGCCACCCGGGTTTCGTGCCTTACGAGGCGTTCGACACCGCCGACGGACCGCTGCTGATCTGCTGCGGCAACGACCGCCTGTTTGCCAAGCTGGCCCACGCGCTCGCGCGGCCGGACTGGATCGACGACCCGCGCTTCGCCACCAACCGCGCCCGCCTGCAACACAAGGCGGCGCTGTTCGAGCAGCTCGCCCCGCTCCTGCGCGCCCACACCCGCGCCGACTGGACCGACCGTTTTGAAGCCGCCGGCGTGCCCTGCGCGCCCGTGCATTCGGTGCCCGAAGCGCTGGCGCACCCGCAGGTACAGGCCCTGGGCATGCAGGCCCCGGTGGCGGGCGCCGACGCCACCCTCACCGCGCTGCCCCTGCGCATCGACGGCGAGCGGCCGCTGGTGCGCGGCCTCGCGCCGCAGCTCGGTGCCGACAACGCCCGCCACGAGGCGTCCCTTTTCCCCGTTCCACCCCGACAGGAGACCACACCATGACAAAAACCCGCCCGCACCGCCGGCTTGCCATCACCCTGGGCCTGAGCGCCGCTGCGCTGCTCTCAGTGCCCCAGGCCTGGGCCCAGGCCTATCCCAGCAAGTCCATCACCATCGTGGTGCCGTTCGGGGCCGGCAGCGGCACCGACCAGTCGGCGCGCATCTACGGCCAGGCCATCGCCGAACACCTGAAGGTGCCGGTGGTGGTCGACAACAAGGGCGGCGCCAGCGGCTTCATCGCCGCGCAGCAGGTGGCCAAGGCCGCGCCCGACGGCTACACCCTGTTCATGACGACCAACACCACGCAGGTCGCCAACCCGCACCTGTTCAAGAAGCTGCCGTACGACCCGGTCAAGGATTTCACCCCGATCGCGCTGCTGGCCAAGGGCCAGATGCTGCTGCTGGTGCAGCCCAACGCGCCCTACCAGTCGCTGGCCGATCTGCTGGCCGCGGCCCGCAAGACCCCGGGCAAGCTCAACTTCGGCAGCGGCTCCTCGTCCAGCCAGGTGGCGGGCGAACTGCTCAAGCAGATGGCCGGCGTCAACGTCACCAACGTGCCCTACAAGAGCAACCCGCAGGCGATCACCGACCTGATCGGCGGGCAGATCGACTTCATGTTTGCCGACGCGCCCACCGCCGTGCCGCAGGTGCAGGGCGGCAAGCTGCGCGCGCTGGCCGCCAGCGGTGCCACGCGCCTGGGCGCGGCGCCGGACGTGCCGACGGTGGCCGAGGCGGGCGTCAAGGGCTACGACATGACCTTCTGGTTCGCCATCTACGGACCGGCCGGCCTGCCCCCGGCGATCGTGCAGCGCCTGAACGAAGCCTTCGCCAAGGCCTCGGAGGCGCCCGAGGTCAAGGGCTTCCAGGCCAAGACCAGCGGCGAGGTGACCTTCAGCAGCCCCGAAGCGCTGGCGCAGTTCCAGACCGCCGAGTCGAAAAAGTGGGGCGAGGTGATCCGCGCCGCCGGTATCCAGCCCGAATGACGCTCAGACCGCGCCGGCCACCGGCGCGGCGCTGCCCCAGAAATCGGGCTGTGCGTAGTGGTGTTTGAGAAAGTCGATCCACAGCCGCACGCGCAGCGCCAGGTGCTTGCGCTGCGGGAACAGCGCGTAGATGCCGTTGGGCGGTGCGGCGTAGTCGTCGAGCACGGTCACCAGACGCCCGGCCGCGATGTCGGACTCCACCTCCCAGGTGCTGCGCCAGGCGATGCCGTAACCGGCCAGGCACCATTCGCGCAGCACCTGCCCGTCGGAGCAGTCCAGCGGACCGCCCGGGCGCAGGTAGACCAGTTCGCGCGCGTTGGCACCACCCCCGTCCGCGTCGCGCGGCATGGCGAAGGCCCAGCCCCGCGTCTGCGAGGCGTCGGACGAAAGCGTCAGGCAGTCGAAGCGCACCAGATCGGCTGGCGTCTGCGGCCGGCCATGCTGCTGGAGGTAACGCGGCGTGGCCACACACAGGCGCCGGTTGTCGGCCAGGCGCACGCTGACCAGCGAGGAGTCGGGCAGATCGCCCACGCGCACGGCGCAGTCGTAGCCCTCGCCGGCCACGTCGACCACCCGGTCGCTCAGGTTCAGCGAGATCGTCACCTCCGGGTGCAGTTCGCGAAAACGGGGCACCAGCGGCGCCACGTGGCGGCGGCCGAATCCGGCCGGGGCCGTCAGCCGCAGGTGGCCGCTGGCCTTGACGCCGCCCGCGCTAACGCTGGCTTCGGCATTGGCCAGATCGGTCAGCAAGCGCTGGCAGTCCTCCAGAAAAGCGCTGCCTTCATGGGTGAGCGTGATGCGGCGCGTGGTGCGCACCATGAGCTTGACGCCCAGGCGCGCCTCCAGCGCGTCCAGCCGGCGCCCGATGATGGCCGGCGCCACGCCTTCGGCCTTGGCGGCGGCGGTCAGGCTGCCGCGCAGGGCCACGGCCGCGAAAGTCTCCAGTTGCTTGAATTTGTCCACGCCGGCAGATTAGGGCCTATCGAGACACAAATCAATCAGCAAACCTGCCTATTCCCACCCAATCGGTCACAGACCGAGGGCGACAGCGCCATCAGCCCACCGCGTGGGCGCTGCGCAGCGCGACCTGCGCCGCGGCGTCGTAGCCCAGGGCCGACAACAGCTCGGTGGTGGCGTCGCCCAGGGGCGGCGGGCTGCGGTAGACCCCCAGGCGCTGCCCATCCAGCGTGAACGGCAGCAAGGTGGCCTTGGCGGTCTGGCCCGCGCGCTCGCCATCGGGCAGCGTCATGTCGGCCAGCCCGCCGGTGGCCAGCAGGTGCTCGTCGTCCAGCAGCTCTTCCGGCCGGCGGATGGGTGCGTAGGGCAGCCCCACGCGCTCGAACAGGGCCGCCAGGTCGGCCGCCCGCCAGCCCGCCAGGCGCTCGCGCAGCAACGGCAGCAGCGTGGGCCTCTCCTGCACGCGCCGGTTGTTGTCGGCGTAGCGCGGCTCGCTCTGGAGATCGGCAAACCCCAGCGCCTGGCAGAAGGTGGCCCACTGCGCGTCGCTGACCGCGCTCAGAAAGATCTGCTCGCCGTCTTTCACGGTGAACACGTCGTAGAGCCCCCAGGGGCTGATGCGGGCCGGCATGGGCGCGGCGGGCTGACCGGTCATGGCGTACTGCAGCATGTGCTGGCCGACCAGGAACACGTTGTTCTCGAACAGCGCGCTCTGCACCTCCTGGCCCCGGCCGGTGATGCCGCGCTGGATGAGCGCGGCCAGCACGCCGATGGCGCCGAACATGCCGCCCATGATGTCGTTGACGCTGGTGCCGGCGCGCAGCGGGTCGCCCGGGCGCCCGGTCATGTAGGCCAGCCCGCCCATCATCTGCACCACCTCGTCGAGCGCGGTGCGGTGCTCGTAGGGGCCGGGCAGGAAGCCCTTGTGCGTCACGTAGATGAGCCGCGGGTTCACCGCCGACAGCGCCGCGTAGTCCAGCCCGTACTTGGCCATGGTGCCGGGCTTGAAGTTCTCGGCCACCACGTCGGCGCTGGCGGCCAGGCGCCGCGCCACCTCGGCGCCTTCGGGCGTGTGCAGGTCGATGGCGATGCTCTTCTTGTTGCGGTTGAACATCGGGAAAAAACCCGCCCCGGCACCCAGCAGGAAGCGCGTGCGATCACCGTCCAGCGGCTCGACCTTGATGACCTCGGCCCCCAGATCGGCCAGCACCAGACCGCAGGTGGGGCCCATGACCATGTGCGTGAACTCGACCACACGCAGCCCGGCCAGGGGCAGTGCGTGCTGGGAGGATGGGGGGGTATGTGTCTCTGTGTCTGTCGTCATGGCGTTGCTGCGCGAACCCGGCAGCCCGCACTGTACTGCGCCATGCGGGTACGAAGGCGGGCACCGCCCTTCATTACATCCATTTCAGTCACAGCCCCAGAGAAATGCAGTTACTTAATACCGATCGAGGTATCGAATAACATCAGGGTGCCCGAAGCTCCCGTGCGCGCGCCGCCTTGTGGCCCCGCACCACCCTTCCCGCACGGCGGCCACCAGCCGGCCGCCCCACACCACCTTTTTCATCCGTCGAGGTTTCCCATGACCGCCACCACCGCGCGCACCCCCGTTCACGGCCTGCAGGTTGCCACCGAGCTCTACGATTTCATCGAGCAGCGTGTGCTGCCCGGCACCGGCGTGAGCAGCGCCACGTTCTGGAAGGGCTTCGACGCCATCGTGGCCGACCTGGCACCGAAGAACGCCGTCCTGCTGGCCGAGCGCGACCGCCTGCAGACCGCGCTGGACCAGTGGCACAGCGCCCACCCGGGCCCGGTGGCCGACCAGGCCGCCTACCGCGCCTTCCTGGAAGAGATCGGCTACCTCGTGCCCGTACCCAAGAAGGTCAAGGCCACGACCAAAAATGTGGACGACGAGCTGGCCACGCAGGCCGGCCCGCAACTGGTGGTGCCCATCCTCAATGCCCGCTACGCGCTCAACGCCGCCAACGCGCGCTGGGGCAGCCTGTACGACGCGCTGTACGGCACCGATGTGATCAGCGAAGACAAGGGCTGCGAGAAAGTCGGCAAGAAGGGCGGCTACAACCCCAAGCGCGGCGCCAAGGTCATCGACTACGCGCGCCACGTGCTCGACCGCTGCGCCCCGCTGAAGAAGGGTTCGCACGTCGGCTCCACCGGCTACAAGGTCAACAAGGACGGTGAGCTGGTGGTGAGCCTGGCCGAAGGCGGCACCAGCAAGCTGGCCGACAAGAGCCAGTTCGTCGGCTTCCAGGGCGAAGCCAAGAAGCCCTCGGCGTTGCTGCTCAAGCACCACGGCCTGCACCTGGAGATCCAGATCCGCCCCGAGACCCCGATCGGCAAGACCGACGCCGCCGGCGTGAGCGACCTGGTGGTCGAGGCCGCGCTGTCGACCATTCTCGATCTGGAAGATTCCGTGGCCGCGGTCGACGCCGAAGACAAGGTGCTGGCCTACAGCAACTGGCTGGGCATCCTGCAAGGCACGCTGGTCGAATCCTTCGAGAAGGGTGGCCAGACCCTGACCCGCGGCCTCAACGCCGACCGCGAGTACACCGGCCCGAACGGCAAGACCGTGCGCCTGCACGGCCGCTCGCTCATGTTCGTGCGCAACGTCGGCCACCTGATGACCAACCCCGCCATCCTGTGGGGCGCCGAGGGCAAAGAGATTCCCGAAGGCATCCTGGACGCGATGGTGACCACCACCATCGCCATCCACGACCTGAAGAAGGGCAAGAAGGACGCCATCCGCAACTCGCGCAAGGGCTCGGTCTACATCGTCAAGCCCAAGATGCACGGCCCGGCCGAAGTGGCCTTCGCCGCCGAGCTGTTCAGCCGCGTCGAACAGGTGCTGGGCCTGCCGGCCGACACCGTCAAGCTGGGCATCATGGACGAGGAACGCCGCACCAGCGTCAACCTCAAGGCCTGCATCGCCGCCGCCGCCAGCCGCGTGGCCTTCATCAACACCGGCTTCCTCGACCGCACCGGCGACGAGATGCACACCGCCATGCGGGCCGGCCCGATGATCCGCAAGGGCGACATGAAGACCAGCGCCTGGATCCAGGCCTACGAGCGCAACAACGTACTGGTGGGCCTGTCCTGCGGCCTGCGCGGCAAGGCACAGATCGGCAAGGGCATGTGGGCCATGCCCGACCTGATGGCCGAGATGATGAAGCAGAAGATCGGCCACCCCAAGGCCGGCGCCAACACCGCCTGGGTGCCCTCGCCCACCGGCGCCACGCTGCACGCCCTGCACTACCACCAGGTGCTGGTGTCCGACGTGCAGAAGGAACTGGAAACGATCAAGGCCGACAAGGAACGCGAAACCCTGCTGACCGGCCTGCTGACCGTGCCCGTGGCCGCCGAGGCCAACTGGAGCGCCGCCGAGAAGCAGGCCGAGCTGGACAACAACATCCAGGGCATCCTGGGTTACGTGGTGCGCTGGGTCGATCAGGGCGTGGGCTGCTCCAAGGTGCCCGACATCAACGACATCGGTCTGATGGAAGACCGCGCCACGCTGCGCATTTCCAGCCAGCACGTGGCCAACTGGCTGCTGCACGGCGTCGTCACTGAAAAGCAGGTGCGCGAAACCTTCGAGCGCATGGCCGCCAAGGTGGACAAGCAGAACGCCGGCGACAAGCTCTACCAGCCGATGGCTGGCAACGTGAAAACCAGCAAGGCCTACCAGGCCGCCCTGGACCTGGTGTTCAAGGGCAAGGAACAACCCAGCGGCTACACCGAGCCGCTGCTGCACGCCTGGCGCCTGAAGGTGAAGGCTGCGGCCTGACGATCACACGGAGCCGAGGAGATAAAAAAACGGCGCCCTGCGGGGCGCCGTTTTCTTTTACAGCCAGGGCTTGAGCCAGCCCAGGCCGTCGCTGGTGGCGTGGGTCGCGGCGCCGCGCGCCGGGCGGTATTCGCAGCCGATCCAGCCGTCGTAGCCCAGGCTGTCGAGCAGCCGGAACAGGTAGGGGTGGTTCAGCTCGCCCACGTCGGGCTCGTGCCGCTCGGGCACGCCGGCGATCTGCAGGTGGCCGACGCGGCCGGTGGGCAGGTACTGGCGGATCTTCATGGCCAGGTCGCCTTCCACGATCTGGCAGTGGTAGAGGTCCATCTGCACCTGCACGTTGGTGGCGCCGATCTCGGCAACCAGCGCGTGGGCCTGGTCCTGGCGGCTCAGGAAGAAGCCCGGCATGTCACGCCCATTGATGGGCTCCAGCAGGATGCGGATGCCGTGCGGCGCAGCCTGCTCGGCCGCGTGGCGCACGTTGGCGACGTAGGTGGCGCGCACGGCTGCGGCATCGGCGCCCTGGGGCACCAGGCCGGCCATGACGTGGATGCGCGGGCACTGCAGGGCCTGCGCGTATTCGATCGCCTGGGCGATGCCGGCGCGGAACTCGGCCTCGCGGCCGGGCAGGCAGGCCAGGCCGCGCTCGCCCGCGTCCCAGTCGCCGGGCGGGGCGTTGAACAGCACCTGTTGCAGGCCGTGGGCGCGCAGGCGCTCGGCCAGCTCTGGCGCCGGATGGGCGTACGGAAACAGGTATTCGACCGCCTGGAAGCCGTCGCGGGCGGCGGCGGCGAAACGGTCAAGGAAGTCCACGTCGTTGTAGAGCATGGACAGGTTGGCGGCAAAACGGGGCATGGGGGTTTCCTCTTCTGAAACAGGGTTCAGCGCCGGGGCGCGGTGGCCAGCACCTGGGCCAAGGCCTGCGCGTAAAAGCGCGCCTGGCCCAGCGTGGCGTGGCCGGTGGTGTCGGGCCCGGTGGGGATCACCAGGGCTTCGGCGTGCGGGATGCGGGCGATGGCCCGTTCCAGCACACCCAGTTCGGGCGGGTTGCGTTCGTCGTCAGCCGACAGGATGGCCAGGACGCGGGCCGTGATCCGGTCCAGGCCGGGTTCCGGGTCGTAGTCGCGCGAGGCCTCCCACTGGTAGAGGTGGTCGTTCGCGTCGCCCTTGAACGGCGACTGCAGGCGCTGGTCGAGCAGCGCATCGGCCGCAGCCCGCGTGGGCGCGAGCTGCTGCAGGCCGAGATGACCGCCGTTGGTGGCCAGGCCGTAGAACACCGAGGCAACCTGCAGGCTGCGCGGCTGCTGCGTGTAGTGGCCGCCCTGCCAGGCGGGGTCGTGGCGAATGGCGTCGATCACCAGACGCCGCAGCAGCCAGTTGCGGCCCGACATGGGGGCCGGCAGCGCGGCCAAGGGCACGGCGATGTCCATGAAATCCGGGTGGTGCTGCGCCCACAACCAGGTGTGCATGCCACCCATGGAGTAGCCCACGATGGCACGCAGGTGGCGGATGCCCAGGTGCTCGGTCAGCAGGCGGTGCTGCGCCCGCACCATGTCGTCGTAGTTGTAGGCGGGGAACGCGGTGCGCAGCCCGTCGGACGGCTTGCTGGAGCGGCCGGTGCCGATCGCATCGGGCAGCACGATGAAGTGCCGGCGCGCGTCCAGCGGCTGGCCGGGCCCGAACAGCGTGCCGGCGAAGGCCGGGTTCAGCAGGGCTTCGGCCGAGCCGTTGGTGCCGTGCAGCACCAGCACCGGCTCGCCGGCCGGATCGCCCACCGTGGTGTAGGCCAGCCGCAGGGCCGGCAGGACTTCGCCGGTGTGGAAGCGGAAGTCGCTCACCCCCCATTCGGCCTGCCGGGGCGTCGGGTACGGGTCGGCGGCGCGGTCGGTCACAAAGGCTCCTGGCGCGGTGCGGTTCGGGCGGTGCGGTCGGGGATCAGCGAAGCGGTCCGTCGGCCGTCACCAACTGGCGCCGAAGACCTGGCGCAGCTCGTCGATCCGGGCTTCGGCCAGCGGCGGCACATGGGAGTTCAGGCGGTGCAGGTGGGCGGTTTCTTCCAGCTCCTCCAGCACGGCCATGGCTTCGGCCGGTGTGTCGTGCCAGACATTGGGGCCCAGCCGCGCCAGCATCACGGCGCGCAGGCGCCGGCCCTGCGCCGCATGGCGCGCGATGGTGCGCGCCACGGCCTCGGCCGCGGCGGGATCGCCCGGCCGGTGGTAGGCGATGTGCGGCACCCGGCCGACCTTCATGACGAAGTAAGGCGTGATGGGCGGCAGCAGCTCGGCGTCGTCCGCCAGTTGGCCGCCCGCGGCACCGTCGGCCGCCAGCGAGCAGGCGACGAGCTGGGTGCTGTGCGTGTGGATCACGCAACGCGCCGGCTGGCCGGCCGCCGCCGTGGCGTCGTAGATCTGCCGGTGCAGCGCGATGGTCTTGCTGGCGCGGTCGCCCGCCGTTTGCTGGCCCTGCGCATCCAGCCGCGCCAGGCGCTCGGGCGCCAGCGTGCCCAGGCAGGCGTCGGTGGGCGTGATGAGGTAGCCGTCGGCCAGCCGCACGCTGATGTTGCCGGCCGTGGCGTGCACGTAGCCGCGCTCGAACAGGCTGCGGCCCACGCGGCAGATCTCGGCGCGGGCCGGGGCTTCGTCCATGAAGGCGGTGGCGGTGCTCATGCCTGCGATTGTGCAAAAGCCTTGGTGAAAAAGTCGGTGCTGCCGAAGTTGCCCGACTTCAGGGTGATGTGCAGGCCGTCCGTGGCATCGGGCGCCACGGCGTGGCACCACGGCACGCCCGGGTCGATCTGCGCACCGATGCGCATTTGCGTGATGCCCAGGGCCTGCACGCAGGCGCCCGAGGTCTCGCCACCGGCCACGATGAGCTGGCGCACGCCGCGCTGCACCAGGCCGCGGGCGATGGCGGCGATGGTGTCCTCCACCATGGCACCGGCCTTTTCAGAGCCCAGCTTGCCTTGAATAGCGCGCACGGCCGAGGGCTCGGCGGTGGAATACACCAGCACCGGGCCTTGGCCAATGTGGCTTTCGGCCCAGGCCAGGGCTTCGGCGGCCACGTCCACGCCGGCGGCGATGCGCAGCGGGTCGATGGCCAGCGCCGGCCCGCCGGACTGGATGAAGTGCAGCACCTGCTGGTTGGTCGCCACCGAACAGCTGCCCGACACGATGGCCTGCAGCCCGTGCGGCGCGGGCAGGCGGGCGGCCTCGTGGCTGGGCGCCACGCCGAAGTTGCCCGGCAGGCCGATGGCCACGCCCGAGCCGGCGGTCACCAGCGGTAGGTCCTTGAGCGCCGGGCCCAGGCGCAGCAGGTCGGCGTTGGACACCGCGTCGACCACGGCCATGCGCACGCCCTCGGCCTTGAGCTGGTCGATGCGCGCGCTGATGGCCGCCTCGCCCTGCGCCACCACGGCGTGGTCGATCAGGCCCACGCGGCTGGGTGTCTGCGCCTGCAGCACACGAACGAGGTTGGGGTCCGTCATGGGCGTGAGCGGGTGGTTCTGCATGCCGCTCTCGTTCAGCAGCACGTCGCCCACGAACAGGTAGCCCTTGAACACCGTGCGCTGGTTGTCGGGGAAGGCGGGCGTGGCGATGGTGAAGTCGGTGCCCAGGGCTTGCATCAGCGCATCGGTCACGGGGCCGATGTTGCCTGCGGCCGTGCTGTCGAAGGTGGAGCAGTACTTGAAGTAGATCTGCTCGGCGCCCTGCGCCTGCAGCCACCGCAGCGCGTCCAGCGACTGGGCGATGGCTTCGTCCTTCGGAATGGTGCGCGATTTGAGGGCCACCACCACGGCATCGGCCTCGGCATCGAGCGGGGCCATGGGCACGCCCATGGCCTGCACCACGCGCATGCCGGCGCGCACCAGGTTGTTGGCCAGGTCGGTGGCGCCGGTGAAGTCGTCGGCTATGCAGCCCAGCAGTGCGCGCGTCATGCCTTGTCCTTTCCTTCGGGCAGCGTGATGCCGGGGAAGATCTTGATCACCGCGCTGTCGTCTTCCTTGGCGAAGCCGGCGGTCGAGGCCTGCATGAACATCTGGTGCGCGGTGGCCGCCAGCGGCAGCGGGAATTTGCTGGCGCGCGCCGTGTCGAGCACCAGGCCCAGGTCCTTGACGAAGATGTCCACCGCCGACAGCGGCGTGTAGTCGCCCGCCAGCACGTGGGCCATGCGGTTCTCGAACATCCAGCTGTTGCCGGCGCTGTTCGTGATGACCTCGTACAGTGCCTCCGCCTTCACGCCCTCGCGCAGGCCCAGGGCCATGGCTTCGGCGGCCACGGCGATGTGCACGCCCGCCAGCAGCTGGTTGATGATCTTGACCTTGCTGCCCGCGCCCGCGCCATCACCCAGGCGGTACACCTTGCCGGCCATGCCGTCGAGCACGGCGTTGGCAGCGGCATAGGCCTCGGGTTTGGCCGAGGTCATCATCGTCATCTGGCCCGAGGCGGCCTTGGCCGCGCCGCCCGAAATGGGCGCGTCCACGTAATGCAGGCCCAGCGCGTTCAACCGCGCTTCGAGCGCCACGGACCAGTTCGGGTCCACGGTGGAACACATCACGAAGGTGCTGCCCGGGCGCATGGCGGCCGCAGCGCCGTGCTCGCCGAACAGCACGCTTTCGGTCTGCGCGGCGTTCACCACCACCGACACCACCACATCGCTCACCGCCGCCAGCGCGGCCGGGGTGGCGTGGGCGGTGCCGCCATCGGCCGCGAAGGCCTCGGCGACACCGGGTCGCACGTCGCACACATGGAGAGGGAAGCCGTTCTGGCGCAGGGTCTTGGCGATACCGGCGCCCATGGCGCCCAGGCCGATGATGCCGACGGAAGGTTGGGTCATGACAAGGTCTTTCGTACGCAGGGAAAACAGGTCAGGCGACGGCCACCCAGAGCAGGGCCGTGAAGGCAAAGCCCGCCAGGCCGAGCACCGTGGTCAGCACGGTCCAGGTGCGCAGGCCGTCGCCCACGCTCAGACCGAGGTAGCGCGTCACGATCCAGAAGCCCGAATCGTTGACGTGCGACAGGCCCAGGGCCCCAAAGCCGGTGGCCACCGTGAGCAGCGCCACCTGCACGGGCGAATAGCCGCCGCCGGTGATCGCGTCGCTGAGCAGGCCGCAGGTGGTGATGATGGCCACGGTCGCCGACCCTTGCGCGGCGCGCAGGGCCAGCGCCATGCAGAAGGCCAGCAGGATCAGCGGCAGTTGCGTCGCCGCGAGGCTCTGCGACAGCGCCACGCCGATGCCGCTGGCGGTGAGCACCTTGGCGAACACCCCGCCGGCACCGGTCACCAGGATCACGGTCGCCGCCGGCGGCAGCGCGGACTCCATGACGGCGTTGGTGCGGTCCCGGCTCCAGCCTTGCTGGCGCCCGAGCAGGAACATGGCCAGGCCCACGGCGACCATCAGCGCGAAGATGGGCGAGCCGATGAAGCCGAGCAGATTGCGCAGCGCGTCACCCTTGGGCAGCACGGTGGCGCCGGTGGTGCCTCCCATGATCAGCAGCAGCGGGATGAGGATCAGCGCCAGCACGGTGCCCACGCCGGGCGTCTGGCGCTTCGCCGAGGCGGCGCTTTCTTCGCTGCTGCCAAAGGCAGCGAACTGCTCCGCCGTCGCCGGCAGCATGGCGTAACCCTTGCGGTTGAGCCAGCCCGACACATACTGGGCCAGCACCGCCAGCGGGATGCAGATGCCCAGGCCGATCAGCGTGATCCAGCCGATGTCGCCCTGCACGATGGCCGCACCGCCCACGATGCCCGGGTGCGGCGGCACCACGACGTGCGTGGCCAGCATGATGCCCGCCACCGGCAGCCCGAACTTCACCGGGTTGACGCCCGCCGCCTTGCAGAAGCCGTAGACGATGGGCACCAGGATGATGAAGCCGACGTCGAAAAACACCGGAATCGCCAGCACCAGCGCCGACGCCGTGAGCGCCATGGGCACGCGGTTCGGCCCCAGCAGTTGCGTGAAGCGGTTGGCCAGGCTGGCGGCACCGCCCGAGACTTCGATCATGCGGCCAAGCATGGCGCCCAGCGCCACCAGAATCGCCACCGACCCCAGCGTGCCGCCCATGCCGGCCACCAGCGTGCCGATGATGTCGCCCGTCGGCATGCCGGTGGCCAGCGCCACCAGAAGGCTCACCAGCATCATGGCGACGAAGGCGTGGACCTTCCAGCGAACAATGAGCAGAAGCAGCAGGGCAATGCTGCCGGCACCAATACCGAGAAGCGCGAGGGTGGACATGCGAGAGGTTTCCGATGGATTGGCCGCGATCGGGAAAGCGGTCTTATTTGTACGTTAGACTGGTTATCATACAAATTTAGCCACCCTGATCGCCAAGGGTTAACCCTAAACCCCAGCGGTCTGTGACTACCGCGGCGTTGCGGGGGCCGCCGCCAGCAAGGGCTCGGCCAGGCGGGCCCCGTCCTGGGTCCAGAACCCGGGGTCCGCTTGCGCGATGCGCGCCAGCGCGTTGCGCATGTGCTCGGCCGCCGCACTGCGCGCGGCCACCGCGTCACCGGCTTCGATGGCCTGCACGATGTGCTCGTGCTCCTGCGTGACCGCGCGCGAAAAGTCGCTGCGCCGGGCCTCGTTCGCCCGTGTGACCCGCGTCGCCCCCTTGAGGAACTGCGCCAGGTAATCGAGCGTGTTGATCATGAACGGATTGCCCGCCGCGCGCGCGATGGCGCGGTGGAACTGCACGTCTTCCTCGACCCCGTCGCGGCCGGCCTGCACCGCCGCCTGGATCGCCGCCATGGCCTGGCGGATGGCCAGCAGATCGGCTTCGCTGCGGCGCAGGGCCGCCATTTCCGCCACCTCCGCCTCCAGCGCCCGGCGCACCTCCACGATCTGCATGACCGCTTCGCGCGACGCAGCGTGCGGCAGGTCGAACTGCAGCGGCTCGATGCCCGGCGCCTGCACATAGACCCCGCTGCCCTGTCGCGAATCGACCAGCCCGCGCGACTTCAGGCGCGAAAGCGCCTCGCGCACCACCGTCCGGCTGACCTGGAACTGCTGGGCCAACGCCGTCTCCGTGGGCAGCTTGTCCGCCACCTGGAGGCGCCCGGCGCGGATCTCCGCCTCCAGCGCGCTGGCCACCTGGTCGGCGAGTTTGAGGCCGGGTTTGACGGCGGAAAAAGAAGACGACATGGGCGTGGGACGAGAGAGGGCAGTTCGGCGGCCGCGGCGCGGACCGCCGGATGAATGTACCTGAAGCCTCCCCACCCGCCTGCGCCGGGCCCGCTTCAGTCGAGCTGGATCTTGGCGAACGCCGCCACCTGTTTCCACTGGGCGGCGTCGCTGGCCATCGCTGCGGCCGCAGCCGTCGCGTCCAGGTACATCGGCTCGGCGCCCTGGCGCTCCATGCCGGCGACCACTTCAGGCTGCTTGGCCACGCGTTCCAGGGCCGGCGCCAGGCGCGCCAGCACCTCGGGCGGCAGGCCCGCCGGCGCGGCCACGCCGAACCAGGCGCTGACATTGAAGCCGGCCAGACCGGCTTCGGCCAGGGTCGGCACGTCCGGCAGGGCCACGCTGCGCTGCGGCGTCGTGACCGCCAGCGCCCGCAGGCGGCCGGCGCGGATCTGCCCGATGGCCGAAGGCAGGTTGTCGAACATCACATCCACCTCGCCCGAGAGCACCGCCGTGATGGCGGCTGCCGAGCCGCGGTACGGCACGTGCGTGATGAAGGCGCCGGTCTGGCGCTTGAACAGTTCCGCACTCAGGTGCAGCGAGGTGCCGTTGCCGTTGGACGCGTAGTTCATCTTGCCCGGCGCCGCCTTGGCCCGCGCCACCACGTCCTGCACCGAGGTGATGCCCGAGTTCGGGTTGACCAGCAGCACATTGGGCACACGCCCCAGCAGCGCCACCGGCGCGAGCTGCGCCGACGCGTAAGGCAGCTTCTTGTAGACCGCCGGGCTGATGGTCAGCGCGGGCGAGGCCATCAGCAGCGTGTAGCCGTCAGCCGGTGCCCGCGCCACATCGGCCGCGCCCAGGTTGCCACCGACCCCGGGCTTGTTGTCGACCACCACGGGCTGCCCCAGTTCCTGGGCCAGGCGGGCGGCCACCAGCCGGCCCATGTTGTCGATCAGGCCGCCCGGCGGGAACGGCACCACGAGCCGGATCGGCCGGTTCGGCCACGTCTGCGCCTGGGACAAGGGCGCCGCCAGGGCCAGCAGGACACAGGCGGCAGCGCGCAGCAGCGGGCGTTTGGTCAACAACGGGGTCACAAAAAGTCTCCTGAGGGGGTGGTGAAAGCCGGTCGGCCGGTCCCTGTCGGCACGGAACGTGCCGGACCGCCGCCGCGGCGGAACGGTTGCCGGATGCGCCAAGGCAGGCATCCGATCATTAGTCTGGTCATCATACAAATTACAGACGCAGCTCCCATCCGGGTTTACCCGGCTCGATCCGGCGCGCAACACCCCGCCCGTCCCCAACCCGGGCAAACCCTGATAGCTTCTCCAATTCAGATTGTTAACAATCTGAATATCAACCAAGGAGTCTTCATGCAAGTGTTTTCCGAAGTCACCGGCACCGTCTGGGCCATCGAAGTGCAGCCGGGCCAGAGCGTCCAGGAAGGCGACACGCTGCTCGTGGTCGAGTCGATGAAGATGGAAATCCCCGTCTCGGCGCCGGCCGCCGGCACGGTCAAGGCCGTGCTCGTCGCCAAGGACGACACGGTCGAAGACGGCCAGCCCCTGGTCGAGCTGGGCTGAGCCATGCACCCGGCCGACATGCCCGCCGACGTGTTCGCTTCGCTGGAAGGCGCAGTCGCCTTCCGGCTGTTTGCCGACCAGAAGGACCCCACGCTCAGCGTGCCCGAGCAGATCGCGGGCCGCATCGGCGACCGCATCCTCAACAGCGAGATGGCCCCCGGTGCGCGCATCGGCGAGCAGGAACTGGCCGACGAATTCAGCGTCAGCCGGGGCCCGATCCGCGAGGCGCTGCGCATCCTGGAGCGCGAAGGCCTGGTCACCATCCTGCCGCGCCGCGGCGCCATCGTCACCGAGCTGAGCGCCGCCGAACTGACCGAGCTGATGGAAATCCGCGCCGGGCTGTTCGAACTGGTGGTGCGCAAGCTCACCCAGAACCGGCACCCCGAACTGCTGCCCATGCTGCGCGCCGGCAACCAGCGCCTGCAGGCGCTGGCACCGATCCCGGAGATGGGCGACGCCTACGCCGAAACCACCTACCGCCTGCTCATCCTGTGCGCGCGCCTGAGCGGCAACCAGCGCCTGCAGCGCATGCTGACCGGCCTGTCGCTTCAGACCCTGCGCTACAGCAAGCTGGGCCTGCGCACGCCCGAACGCCGCCTGCGCTCGGCGCGCCTGTGGCAGGAAGCCACCGACGCGCTGGAACAGGGCGACACCGAACGCATGGTGCTCCTGGCCCGCCAGCGCATCGAAGAGTCGGCCGAAGAAGCCGTGCGCCAGCTCGCGAACACCCCGAACCCAGGAGACCGGGCATGACCCGCCCCACCCCGCACCCCGAACTGCCCCACGGCCCCCTGAGCGGGCTGAAGGTGGTGGAAATCTGCTCCACCATCGCGGGCCCGGCCTGCGCCCGCCTGCTGGGCGACTTCGGCGCCGAAGTCATCAAGATCGAGCCGCCCGAAGGCGACCCCGTGCGCCAGATGGGCCAGCACGTGGACAACGTGTCGCTCTACGCGGCCTCGATCCTGCGCAACAAGCGCTCGGTGGCGCTGGACCTCAAGACCCCGCAGGGCCGCGCCGTGGCGGCCGAACTCATCGCACGCGCCGACATCCTGGTCGAAAACAACCGCCCCGGCGTGATGGAGCGCCTGGGCCTGGGCTACGACGCGCTGAGCGAGCGCAACCCCGGCCTGGTGATGGTGCGCATCAGCGGCTACGGCCAGGACGGCCCCTACAGCGAACGCCCGGGCTACGGCGCCATCTGCGAGGCCGTGGGCGGCGTGCGCCACATGACGGGCGACCCCGACCGGCCGCCGGCCCGCGTGGCGCTGGCCACCACCGACTACCTGTCGTCGGTGTACGCCGCGTTCGGCGCGATGGCCGCCATCCGCGCCCGCGCGATCACCGGCCGCGGCCAGGTGGTGGACGTGGCGCTCTACGAAGCGGCGTTCTCGCAGATGGAGCCGATCGTGCCCGCGCACGACAAGCTGGGCGTGGTGCCGATGCGCGAAGGCTCGAACCTGCCGTCGATGGCGCCCAACAGCTCCTACCCCACGGCCGACGGCGGCTGGGTGCTGATCGCGGCCAACAGCCAGCCCACCTGGCGCCGGCTGGTGGGCCTGATGCAGCAGCCCGAGCTGCTGACCGACCCGCGCTTCGAGACCATCCAGGCACGCGGCCGGCCCGAGAACATGAAAGCCATCGACGCGATCATCGGCGCGTGGTCGCGCACGTTCGACGGTGGCGTGCTCGAACAGATGCTGCGCGACGCCGAGGTGCCCACCTCCCGCGTCTACACCATCGCCGACATCTACGCCGACCCGCATTTCGCGGCGCGCCAGATGCTGCAGGCCGTGCCGCACCCCACGCTCGGCCACACCACCCAGATGGGGGTGGTGCCGCGGCTGTCGGCGACGCCCGGCGGCATCCGCCACACCGGCCCCGACCTCGGCGCCGACGGCGTGGCCGTGCTCAAAGAATCCCTCGCCCTGGAAACAGAGGCCATCGAAGCCCTGATCGCTGCGCAAGCCCTGCGCACACCATCCCACTGAGAACGTGTTTCAGCGCCGCCCCCACGGCGCCCAACCCAGGAGACCTCATGAATCCGCAACGCTCCAACCGCCGCCAGGCGCTGGGCTGGCTGGCTGCCGGCGCCGCCTTTCTCGGCCGCCCGCAACTGGCCCACGCCGCACCCTGGGCCCCCACCGGCAACATCACCTACAACATCGGCGTGGCCCCCGGCGGCTCGGTCGATCTGTACGCCCGGGGCATCAAAAACGCGCTGGACACGCTCAAGCTCGTGGGCGGCCACACCGTGCTGCCGCTGAACAAGCCCGGCGCCGCCGGCCTGCTGGTGCTGCAGGCGATGCAGAAGGCGCGCGGCGACGCGCACAACCTGTCCACCTTCCACACCGGCAGCATCGCCGGCCAGGTGACGGGTGTGCTCAAGGCCGATCTGCGCGAATTCGTGCCCGTGGCCATGATGGTGGAAGAAACCACGCTGGTCGCCGTCGCGGCCGACTCGCCGCTGCGCAGCGCCACCGAGATCGTGGACAAACTGCGCCAGTCGCCCGAGTCGCTGAAGATCGCCGTCGCCCCGCTGCGCGGCCTGAACCTGCACCTGGCCATCGCCAAGCCGCTCAAGCTGGCCGGCGTGGACGTGTCGCGGCTGACGGTGGTGCCGTTCCGCTCCTCGGGCGAGTCGGTCACCGCGGTGATGGGCGGCCACGTCGACGTGGTGATCGCCACCGGCCCGACCGTGACCCCGCTGGCGCAAAGCGGCAAGCTGCGCATGCTGGCCAGTTGCGACCCGGTGCGCGGCAAAGGCCCGCTGGCCGAGGTGCCGACCTGGCGCGAACTCGGCATCGCCGCCGACTACGTGAGCTACAACGGCGTGCTGCTGCCCCCGGGCGTCGACGCCGAGCAGATCCGCTTCTGGGAAAACGCGCTGCGCCAGGTCGCGCAGTCCGCCGACTGGCGGCAACTGGTCGAGAAGTCGGGCAACAAACCCATCTTCAAGGGCTATGTCGATTCGCACCGCTACCTGCAGAGCGAACTGAAAGACACCCAGGAACTGGTGGCGTCGCTGGGAGCCGGTGCCCGATGAGCCGTCTGCACGAACCGGGCGGCGAATGGGCCGCCGAACTGACCGAGCTGCAGACCCGCCGCGAGCAGGTGCGCGCCATGGGCGGGCCCGAGGCGCTGGCCAAATTCAAGGCCAGCGGCCGGCTGAACGCGCGCGAGCGCATCGCTCAGTTGCTGGACGGCGGCACGTTCCGCGAATTCGGGCAGACCGCCGGCAAGGGCCACTACACGCGGGAAGGCGCTTTCGAGCGGCTGGACCCGACCAACGCCATCACCGGCACGGGCCGCATCGAAGGCCGCAAGGTCGCGCTGCACGTGGACGACTTCACCATCCGCGCGGGCTCGTCCGAAGCCACGATTGCGGACAAGTGGATCTACATCGAGCGCATGGCGCACCAGCTGCGCCTGCCGCTGATCCGGCTGGTCGATTCGGCCGGCGGCAGCGTCAAGCTGCTGATGCAGCTGGGCGGCACCAAGATCCCCGAATACCCCACTTGGCCAGCCAACGCCCTGCTTGACACCGTGCCGGTGGCGGCGGTGGCGCTGGGCGCCTGCGTGGGCCAGGGCGCGGTGAAGGTGCTGTCCTCGCACTTCAGCGTGATGGTGCGCGAGCAGGCCCAGGTGATGGCCGCCGGCCCGCACGTGGTGCAGCAGGCCTACGGCCAGAGCATCGACAAGAACGATCTGGGCGGCTACAAGGTCCACCGCAAGAGCGCGCTGGTGCACAACGAGGCGGTGGACGAAGCCGACGCGCTGGCCCAGGTGCGGCGCTTCCTGAGCTACCTGCCGCGCAGCGTGTTCCACCTGCCGCCGGCCGTGGCGCCGAGCGACGACCCGGAGCGCGCCGACGACTGGCTGAAAGACGCGATCCCGCGCGACCGCCGCAAAATCTACGACCCGCGCAAGATCCTCGACGCGGTGCTCGACCGCGGCTCGATCTTCGAGATCGGGCGCTGGCAGGGCGGCTCGGTCATCACCGCGCTGGCGCGGCTGAACGGCATCCCGGTGGGCGTGATCGCCAACGACCCCAAGGTGCAGGGCGGCGCGATGACCATCCAGGCCGCCTACAAGATGGAGCGCCACATCAGGCTGTGCAGCCAGTTCGGCCTGCCCATCGTCAACTTCGTCGACCAGCCGGGCAACCAGACCGGGCTGGACGCGGAGCTGGGCGGCACCCTGCTGGGCGCCACCCGCGTGGGCGAGGCGCTGCACGCCTGCCGCTCGCCATGGGCCTCGGTCATCGTGCGGCGCTGCTTCGGCATGGCCGGCGCGCTGCACGCGCCCAAGTACGGCGAGTCGCTCAATTTCCGCGTGGCCTGGCCCTCGGCACGCTGGGGCTCGATCCCCATCGAAGGCGGCGTGATGGCCGCGCACAAGGCCGAGATCGAAGCCGCGGCCGACCCGGCCGCCAAGCGCGCCGAGCTGGAAGCGTTCTACCTGAACATGACCTCGCCGTTCCGCACGGCCGAGAAGTTCGGCATCCTGGACATCATCGACCCGCGCGAGACGCGCAGCCTGCTGTGCGACTGGGTCGAAGACGCCTGGGAGCGCGTGAAGACCGACCGTGTCCGTGCCGGCTGATCCGGCCGCGCTGCACACGGCCGTGCGCGCCGCCGCCGGCCGTGTGCGCCGGCTGGCCGGCGGGGCGCTGCTCAGCACCGTGGTCGGCCTCTCGGCCCTGTTCGTCAGCGAACACCACGGCGGCCCCGCCCTGCTCTACGCGCTGCTGATCGGCCTGGCCTTTCACTTCCTCTCGCCCGATCCGCGCCTGCGCCCGGGCATCGACTTCTGCAGCCGCACGGTGCTGCGCATCGGCGTGGCCCTGCTGGGCGCGCGCATCGGCTTCAGCCAGGTCCTGGCCCTGGGCTGGCGCACCGCGCTGCTGGTGGCCGCCGGCGTGACGCTGACCATCACCTGCGGCCTGCTGCTGGCCCGCTGGCTGGGCTGCCGCCGCGACGAGGGCCTGGTCTCGGGCTGCGCGGTGGGCATCTGCGGCGCTTCGGCCGCGCTGGCCGTGGCCTCGGTGCTGCCGCCCACGCGCGAGAATCAGCGTTTCACGCTGCTGGCGGTGGTGGGGGTGACGGTGCTTTCCACCCTGGCCATGCTGCTGTACCCGCTGCTGGTGCAGGTGCTGGGGTTCAGCACGCACCAGGCGGGCATCTTCTTTGGCGCCACGATCCACGATGTGGCGCAGGTGGTGGCCGCGGGCATGCTGCTGACGCAGGCGGGCGACACGGCGGCGGCCGACAACGCCACCATCGTCAAGCTGATGCGGGTGATGCTGCTGCTGCCGGTGGTGCTGGCGGTGGCTACCTGGGTGCGCCGCGGTCAGGCGCCGGCGGCTGTGGCGGTGGACGAGGACGGTCCGCCGCGCGCCGAGGTGCCGCTGGTGCCGACCTTCCTGCTGGGTTTTGTGGTGCTGATGCTGCTGAACACCGCCGGGGTGCTGCCCACCTGGGGCGTGGCGGCGGCCAGCGGTCTCTCGCGCACGCTGCTGGTGATCGCCATCGCGGCGGTGGCGGTCAAGACCAGCCTGGCCGAGCTCGGTCAGCTGGGCTGGCGCCCGGTGCTTATGCTGCTGGGCGAGACCGCTTTCCTGGCGCTCATGGTCGGCTTGGCCGTGCCCTGGCTCTGAGCCCCGCTCTCAGGCCTGCAGGGGGCTGGGGGCCTTCACCCCCTGGGCCTGCGCGGCCGCGGCCTGGGACTGTTTGGCGCGCACGAAGCCCGGCCGCGTCTGCAGGCCCGCCCAGTAGCGCTGCACGCGCTCGGGGAACTCGCTGTCGAGACCGATCTGGCAGGCCAGCTGCAGCGCGTAGCTGACGGCGATGTCGGCGGCGGTGAAGCGGCCCGCGCACAGGTGCTGCGGGTCCTTCGCCAGCGCCGCGTCGACCGCACGCAGGCGCGCCAGGAACCACTTGGCGTAGTCCTCGGCCACCTGGGGCTGGCGCCGTTCGGGGGTTTCGAAATAGCGGTAGCGCAGCACCAGCGTCTGCGGGAAGGTGAGCGTGGCATCGCTCATGTGCAGCCAGTTCAGGTAGGCGCCGTACGCGGCTTCGGTGGGTTGCACGTCGAGCCCGCCGGGATCGTTCAGCGCGGCCAGGTACTGGCAGATGCCGGCCGACTCGGTCATGCGCACGGCGCCGTGCACGAACAGCGGAATGGTGCCCAGCGGGTTCTCTTCCAGGTAGTGGCGCGCCGCGTAGCGCGGCGGGAACGGCAGCACGCGCAGTTCGTAAGGCAAGCCCAGTTCTTCCAGCGCCCAGAGCGGGCGGAAAGAACGGGCGTCCAGGCAGTGGTAGAGCACCAGGGGTGCCGATGCGGTGTTCACGGGGTTTGTTCTCCAAGGGAATGGATGCGCCGGGCTGTTTCGGGGTCGGCGAAGCAGGCCAGCGCCGCCCGCCTTTCCCCTTCCAGCGCGGCAGGCAGGGCGCTCAGATCGCGCACCAGCGCTTTCTTGAGCAGGCGGGTGGCCAGCGGCGAGCGTTCGGCCACCTGGTGGGCCAGGGCCAGCGCGGTGGGCAGCATGTGATCGCGCGGCACGACCCGGTTGATCAAGCCCAGGGTTTGCAGGCGCTGCGCGTCCAGGCGCTCACCGAGCACGAGCAGTTCCATCGCACGCTGGTGCCCCAGGGCCTGCGGCAGCAGGTGGGTGACGCCCCCGGTGACGAAGTGGCCGAGCTGCATTTCGGGGAAGAAGCCCACGAGGTCGTCCGCCGCCACCACCAGGTCGCAGTTGAGCACCCATTCCAGCCCACCACCGACCGCGTAGCCGTGCACGGCACCGACCACCAGCTTCGGTCCGAACAGCAGGTCGCGCGTGATGACCTGGATGTCGTCGCACATGCGCGCCATGCTCTCGGGCGACTGCGCCTGCTGATCGAACTCCTTGAGGTCGTCGCCCGCACAGAAGGCGCGGCCGGCGCCGGTGAACACGATGACGCGGGTATCGGGATCGCGCTGGGCGCGCTGCAGGGCGTCGTGCAGGTCGGCCAGCAGGGTGCCACCGATGGCGTTGAGCCGGTGCGGGCGGTTCAGCGTGACGAGGCTGACCGGCCCCTGGGTCTGCAAGAGGACGTCGGGCATGCGGAAATCTCCTGGAGCGTGAGGGGACCGGGATTATCCCGGCCCGGGGCGCCGGCTCGGCACCCGCCTCACTTGCCCCAGTTCGGCAGGAACAGCACCAGGTCGGGGAAGCACATCATGAGCAGCAGCACGACGAAGTCCGCGACCAGGAACCAGAAGATGCCCTTGAAGATGCCGGTGGTCGATATGAGGTTGCCGACCACGCCCTTGATGACGAAGACGTTCATGCCCACCGGCGGCGTAATCATCCCGATCTCCAGCAGCTTGGTCAGCACCACGCCGAACCACACCAGGCTGAGTTCGGCCGAGTTGATGATGGGCAGCACGATGGGCAGCGTCAGCAGCATGGCGCCGATGGGTTCGAGGAACATGCCCAGCAGCAGGTAGATCAGCACGATGCCCAGCAGCACCCAGACGATGTCGGCGTTCTGGCCGATGATCAGTTCGGAGATGTAGGTGCCCGCCCCCGACAGCGCCAGGAAGCGCTGCAGCAGGCTGGCGCCGATACCGATGATGAGCAGCGCGGTGGTGGTCAGCAGGGTTTCGAGGATCGCGTTCTTGAAACGCTCCCAGCTCAGCGAGCGGGCGATCAGCGCGACCACGCAGGACAGCAGCGCGCCGATGGCACCGGCTTCGGTGGGCGTGAAGATGCCGCTGAACAGGCCGCCGAAGATCCCCAGCATCACGAGCACGATGGGCCACACGTCCTTGAGCGCACGCATCTTCTCGGCCCTGGGAATGGCTTCCTTGACCGAGGGGGCCAGTGCCGGGTTCAGCTTGACGCGGATCAGGATCACCAGGATGTAGCTGAACATGGTCAACAGACCGATGGTCACGCCGCCCAGGAACAGCTCGGTGATGGACGTCTGCGCGATGATCCCGTAGAGGATCATGATGATCGACGGCGGGATCAGCGCGCCGATGGTGCCGCCGGCGGCCACCGTGCCGGTCGCCAGCTCGGCGCTGTAGCGCTGCTTCATCATTTCGGGCACGGCGATGCGGCCCATGGCGGCCGAACAGGCGACCGACGATCCGCACACCGAGGCGAAGCCCGCGCAGCCCAGGATGCCCGAGATCGCCAGGCCACCCGGCACGCCCGACAGCCACATGCGCGCCGCGCGGAACAGCCCCTCGGTCAGGCGCGCGTGGTAACACACGAAGCCCAGCAGCAGGAACATGGGCACCGAGCTGAGCACCCAGTTGGTGGAGAACTGGTAGGGGATCACGCCGAGCGAGCCCCAGGCCACGTTCCAGCCCATGAGGTACCAGATGCCGGAGAACGACACGGTGATCATGCAGATGCCGATGGGCACCCGCAGCGCGATGAGGGTGAGCAGCAGGCCGATGCCGACCAGGCCGACTTGTACGTCTGTCATTGGGGAAACGTCCTTGGGAAAGGGTCAGTCGTCGCTGTCGGCCCGGGCACGCTCGACATCGAGCCCGGAGGGCCGGTTGGTGAGGTAAACGATGAACTTGTAGACCACCACCAGGAACATCAGCAGGCAGCCCAGCGGCAGAAAGAAATAGGTGGGCCAGACGGGCAGGCTGTCTTCGCCCTGCACGATGGACGCCTTGATGCCGTACTTGCTCAAGGCCTCTTCCCAGGAGCGCAGCGTCATCAGCGCGAACACCACGGCGGAAAACAGCAGCATCCAGCCCGCCAGGTGCTTCTGCACGCCCTTGGGCAGGCGCTCGGTGATCACCTCCACCGAGATGTGGGCCGACTTCTGTTCGGCAAAAGCCAGCGGCATGAAGGCCGCGATCGCCATGTAGTAGTACGAGACGATGGTGATGGTGCCCGGCAAGGGGTAGTTGAAGACATTGCGCGAGACCACGTCCAGCGTGATGTGGACCATCATCAGCGCGATGGCCAGGCCTGAGATGACCGTGACCGAGTCGATCAGTCTGGAGAGGAATTTGCCGATGGCGTGCATGGCGACACCTAAGAGGGAATGGAAAAGGCCAGGGGACCGCCAGCGACGGCGGCCCTCCGGCAGGCATCAGAGGCCGTAGGCGCCGGCATCCACCTTCGAGAACACCTCGGTCCAGTACAGGTCGGCCAGCTTTTCACGGCTGTCGACGCCCTGCACCAGGCCCACCCACTTTTCCAGCACCGGGCGGAACTGCGCCAGCATTTCCTCGCCCCGCTTGACGCCGTGTGTCTTGGCGAAGAACTCGACGATGGTCTTCATGTCCTGCGCGGCGAAATCGCGGGTCTTCTGCAGCAGCGCCGGGTCGGGCTGGTGCACGCGCCCACCGCGCTGGGTCACCAGGTTCAGCACGTCCTTTTCACGCTGGTGGTAGACGTAGGGAATGTAGGCCGGCATCACCGTGCCCGCGCGCAGCAGGGCCTGGCGCTGTTCCTTGGTCAGGCTCTTCCAGACGCGGCTGTTGACCTGGGTCACGCCGGTGCCGGCAAAGATGCCACCAGGCACCTGCACGGTGACGTCGCTCACGGCTTCCAGCAGGCCCAGGTTGGTGAGTTCGGGGATCGACACCACCACGCAGTCCACCACGCCCTGTTTGAGCGCTTCGAGCGCTTCGTTGGACGACATGGTCACCGGCTGCGCGCCCATGGCACGCGCCCAGCGCGACCAGTGCGAGCCCGCCACGCGCAGGCGCTTGCCCTTGAGTTCGGCTTCGTTGCGCACCGGCTTGTTGCAGTTGAGGTAGTAGGGCGAGCTGGCGGCCGGCCCGGTGAACACCTGGTTCTGCTTGGCGAACTCGGCCTGGCATTCCGGGCACTTGGTGAACACGAATTCGGACAGCGCGCCCACGTAAGCCATGCCTTCGCGCCCACGAACCCGGTCGTCCATGGTGAGCAGTTGCATCGACGATTCGGCCAGCAGGTTGAAGTGCGGGTACTCGGCCGGGAAGTACGGGGCCAGCAGGTAGCCGATGTCGGCGAGACCATCGCGCAGCCCGGCCGAGGTTTCGGCAAAGTTCAGCAGCGACAGCGGGAAAACCCGCACGTTGAGCTGGCCGTTGGTGAGCTTCTTCACCTCGGCCGCGTAGGCCTGGCCGGCCTTGTCGGAGTCCGAGCCCGGGGGAAAACCCATCGCGTAGCGCAGGTCGCGCGCCTGCACGCTGGCGGCCCCGAGGGCCAACGCTGCGGCCATGCCGGCGCCAGCCAGCGTTCCCAACCATTTTTTCATCAGTCGCATAGGAGTCCTTGAAGCGGTGTGGCAGTGCCCAGACCACCCGAAAATTCGAAGCGCCGGCCCCGGCAGAGGCCTGCGCCAGACACCCCGCAATGGTGGGGACACCCCCCGTGTCCGTCTTGCGTCCATTGGCTGGACCGGGGCCGGGTTTTACCGGGGGCGGCTGCACGCGGCACCAACCAGTCGGCGCAAGACAGGCGCGGGCGGCCCTCCTACAGTCCCCCAGTCCCTTCGCTGATCGGAATTGCCCATGTCGACCACCCCCGTGACCCTGAAGACCGAAGGCGCCATTGGCGTGCTGGTCATCCAGAACCCGCCCGTCAACGCCCTCTCCCCCGCCACCGTGCAGGGCCTGATCGAGGGCCTCGCCGCCTTCGAAGCCCGCCCCGAGCTGCAGGCCCTGGTGCTGCATTGCGAAGGCCGCACCTTCGTCGCCGGCGGCGACATCGCGGCATTCGAAGACCCGACCTTCAGCGCCGCGCCGTACAACCAGTTCCTGGGCCGGCTCGAAGCCAGCCGCCGCCCCGTGGTGGCGGCCCTGCACGGCACGGCCCTGGGTGGCGGCCTGGAACTGGCCATGGCGTGCCACTGGCGCGTGGCCGCACCCACCACCCGCGTCGGCCTGCCCGAGGTCAAGCTCGGCCTGATCCCCGGCTCGCTGGGCACGCAGCGCCTGCCGCGCCTGGTGGGCGCGCAGCGCGCGCTGGACATGATGCTCAGCGGCCGCATGGTCGGTGCCGCCGAAGCGCAGGCC